>NZ_JBFAKH010000006.1:0-166252 GCF_040655635.1 Streptomyces sp. NPDC050388 | reverse complement strand
ACTCGGACTACCTGGCGGCCGACGGCTTCACCGCGCTGAACACGGTCTCCACCATCGCCTCGTTCCTGCTCGGCATGTCGCTGCTGCCGTTCTTCCACAACGTCTGGAAGACGGCCAAGTACGGCAAGAAGATCGAGGTCGACGACCCGTGGGGCTACGGCCGCTCCCTGGAGTGGGCCACCTCGTGCCCGCCGCCGCGGCACAACTTCCTCACCCTGCCGCAGATACGGAGCGATTCACCCGCCTTCGACCTCCACCACCCCGAGGTCGATCACCCCGAGCTCGTCACCGGCGACGACGCGGAGAAGCAGGGGTCCACCAGCGGCCGGAACTGACAGGTTCGGTCACCCGTCCTTTTCGGATCGAGAACGTTCAGGAGCCGTCCATGGATGCCCGTCATGAAGCCGCTCTCGGCCTGCACCAGCTCGAGGGGTTCCTCCACCAAGAGGCCCACCGCCTGGAGGCCCACCGCAAAGCGCACGAGTTCGCCTGGACTCTGTCCGGCCTCACCACGGACCAGCGTCTCGTGGTCGAGGAGGCGTACGCCCGGGAGCAGGTGGCGTACGCCCGCGAGACGACACGCCGCATCGCGGAGCGCATACAGCAGGTCGAGGATCAGTACGCGGCCCGCCACCGCCGTTTCACCCGGGACACCGCCGTTGCCATGACCGTGGTCACCATGGGCCTGATCGGTCTCTGCATCGCGGTGATCCTGGGGACGGCGGCGGGGGCGGCCTGACGCCCCCGCCGCCGTTCCGTCAGCGGGTGTCGTCCTCCAGGGAGACCAGGAGCTTGCGCAGGCCGCCCCTGATCGCCGCGCGTTCCTCCGGGTCCAGCACGGAGAGCGCCTCCCGCTCCAGGGCGAAGTGCGCTTCCAGCACGCGGTCCACACTCGCCCGGCCCTCCTCCGTCAGACGGACCAGAGTGCTTCGACCGTCGTCGGGGGACGGGCCGCGCTCGATCCAGCCCTCCCGCTCCAGCCGGTTGAACCTCCCGGTGAGACCGGCGGACGACACGATCAGCGCCTGGCGCAGTTGCCCCGGCGTCAACGCGTAGTGAGGGCCGCTGCGGCGCAGGGCGTGCAGCACGTCGAAATCCCCGAGATTGGCGATGGGCATGCCGCCGACGCGGCGCAGTTGCGCCACGAACCGTTCTTCCAAGAGCCGGGCCGTACGCATCAGACGGGCGATCACCTCGGTGGACGAGACGTCCAGTTCGGGCCACTCGCTGCGCCACTCGGCCAGCATCGTGTCCACACTGTCGCCGTCGACGGCGGCTTCGGTCTCTTCGTCCTCACGCATCTCGGCTCCAGCGTATCCGCAGCGCGAGCGGGGAAGGAGCCGGGCGTGAGGAGACCGGCGGGGGTCGCTCCGTCCGAGACGGTGGCGGAGATCGCCGCCGCGGTGCGCACGCGGAGGCTGCGGGCCGTCGAGGTGGTCGCGGAGGCGCTGGCGCGGATCGAGCGGGCCGATCCGGTGCTGTGCGCGTTCACCGAGGTGTGGGCCGAGGAGGCGCTGCGGCGAGCGGCCGAGGTGGACGCCCGGGTCGATGCGGGTCCACCCGGCTCGGGTGAGTGGCTGCCGCTGGCCGGGGTGCCGATCGCCGTGAAGGGGCGGTACGGGCTCCGGGCGGCGGGTCCGCTGCTCGCGGCCGGTGGTGTCGCCGTGGGTGCCACCGCCGTGCCCGGGCCCGGCACCCCCTGGCAGACCTGGGGGCTCGGGGCGCGCGGACGGACCGTCAACCCGTGGCGGGCGGACCGCACTCCGGGCGGTTCCTCGGCCGGGGCCGCGGTCGCGGTGGCGGCGGGGCTGGTGCCGCTGGCGGCGGGCAGCGACGGTGCGGGGTCGGTACGCATCCCGGCGGCGTGGTGCGGGGTCGTCGGCCTGAAGGTCACCAACGGCCGCCTCCCGTCGCCCGACCGCACGGGTCTCGCGGCACCCGGCGTCCTCACCCGGACGGCAGCGGACGCGACGGCCTGGTGGCGGGCGGTGTCGGCGCCCGCCGCCGTCGAAGCGCCGCCGTCGGTCCCCCGCACCGCCCTCTGGTCCCCCGACCTCGGCTTCTCCGACCCCGACGAGGAGCCCGTCGCGCTGGCCCGCGCCGCGGTCGACCGGCTCGTCGACGCCGGAGTCGTACGGCTCGTACGGCCCCCGCGAACCGTACGGCCCGTACAGTCGGCGGAGCCTCCGCTGCTCCTGGACCCCGCGCCGGCCTGGCTCGCCCTGCGCGCCCCCGGCGGGTCCCGCCCCGGCCTCGCCGACGCCCACCGCATTCGGGTGGCGAACGACCGGCGCCTGGCCCACCTCTTCGCCCACGCCGAGCTGCTGCTGACACCCACGGCGCCCACCGCGCCGCACGGCCACGAGGGGCCCGGTGACGTCTACTCCACCGCGCTCACCTGGGCGTTCAACGTGAGCGGGCACCCCGCGCTGAGCCTCCCGGCCGGGTTCGGCAACGACGGCTGCCCGGCCGGGCTCCAACTGGTGGCACCGCACGGGCGGGAGGCGCTGCTGCTCGCCGTGGCACGGGCGGCGGAGCAACGGCAGGCGCTCGGCGCGGTGGGGTCGTCAACTGCTTGCCGGGGGCTTACCCGAAAGAGGGTTGACCCGATCGTGTGATGCTCGGCTTCCGGGCCGGACCACGCACGGATGTGTGTCGCCGCCCCGGGACCCGCTTCCCCTCCCCTTGCTTCCCCGTTACTTCGCCTCGTTGGCGGTCTTCACCAGCGCGTCCTTCGTGACGGCACCGACGTAGACCTTGCCGTCCTCGGTGAACAGGGCGTTGACCAGGCGGGTGCTGAACACGGTGCCCGTGCCGAACTCGCCCTTCACCTGGTCGCCGAGCGAGCCGAGGAAACCGCCGAGGTCACCGCCCTCGGAACCGGTGGGCAGACCCCCCTCGGCGCCGGTGTCGAAGGTGGCGACGGAGTTCCAGCCCTCGCCCAGCACCTTCAGCCCGTCGAGCCCCTTGGAAAGGTCCTCCCCGGACTTCGGGGCGCCCTCCGGCTTGCCGGTCGGCTCCCCGTCCTTCTTCCCGTCCTCCAGGGCGCCCTCCTCGGTCACCTTGGCGCCCTTGGGCGGGGTGAAGTCGAAGGTCGACGCGGCCGGCCGGTCGAAGCTGACCTTGGTGAAGCCGACATCCACGACGGCGGCACCGCCGCTCGCCGGGGTCAGCGTGAACTTCAGCGGCGTCCCGGTCCGGTGGTCCACCGCGATGCTGATCGCACCGACCGTGGAACCGGACTGCTTGGGCTTGACGACCAGCTTGTAGGCGTCGCGGCCGGCCACCTGCGCGGTGCCGTCGACGGTGACGGACGTGGTGTCGTCGACCGCCTTCAACGCCTCCTCGGCGAAGTCCTTCGGCGTGGCCGGGGGCTGCTGCTCCCGGCCCTCGCCCTCGGCGGACTCGTCGACGGTGCCGTGGTAGACCTCGTTGGACGCGCTGTCGTAGCCCCAGACGTCCTTGCCGTTGTGGATCAGGCTGTACTCGGCGGCGTTCTCGAGCAGCGACACCTTCTGCCGGTCGGGGCCGTCGACCGCGACGCGCAGGGTGTGCGTACCGGAGGCCAGCTCGGCGAGCTTGGCGGACGGGTCGGCGGACGAACCGCCCTCGCCGCGGTCCAGGGCGCCGGAGGTCAGGCTGCTCTCCAGGCCGCCGAGGTCCGGCAGTCCGAGGTCGGTGGTGATCTTCACGGTGCCGGACAGTCGCTCGGTGTCCGACTCGGCCATCTTCTCGATGAGCTGCGCGGCGGTGATCTCCGGCAGGTCCGGGTCGCCGGAGTTCGCGATCGCGGGGACGAGCCCGATGGTCGCGGCCGCCACTCCCATCACCGTGACCGGGACGACGTACCGCGCGGCCCTGCGCCGGCCCGCGCCCGGCTCGCGGGTCGCCCCCGCGGTCGTCGTGTCGTCGGATTCGTACGGTGCCATGTGTGCCTTACCTCCGTGGTCGGCGGCGGCCCGCGTCTCGTGTTCCTCGCACCGGTCACACCCTGAGCCGCCATTCTCACCCGAATCGGTGAGGAGTGGTGTCCGTCATGGTCCATCTGACCAAACACCGCAAGAGGAAGCGTCAGACCCCGGACTCAACTCCGTGTACTGCTGCGGTATGACACGAGGAGGTGTTTCCTCCCCCGACCAGTAGGGGTCGGGGAGGCGGCGGGCGGGTCAGCCGGCCCGGTGCACCACCGCGTCGCACAGTTCGACCAGGGCCGTCTTCGATTCGCACTCCGGCAGCGGGGCCAGCACCGCGCGCGCCTCCTGCGCATAGCGCACGGTGTCCCGGCGGGCCTGCTCCAGCGCGGGGTGTGCGCGCAGCAGTCGCAGTGCCTCGGCGTGCCGGCCGTCGTCGCTGAGGTCGGAGTCCAGCAGCTCGCACAGCGCGATGTCCTCGGGCAGGCCCAGCCGGGCCGCTCGCTCGCGCAGCCGCAGCACGGGCAGGGTCGGAATGCCCTCGCGCAGATCGGTGCCCGGGGTCTTGCCGGACTCGTGGGAGTCGGAGGCGATGTCCAGCACGTCGTCGGCGAGCTGGAAGGCGATCCCGAGCCGCTCGCCGTACTGGGTCAGCACGTCCACGACCGGGTCGTCCGCGCCGGCCATCATGGCGCCGAACCGGCACGAGACGGCGACCAGTGAGCCGGTCTTGCCGCCCAGGACGTCCAGGTAGTGGTCGACCGGGTCGCGGCCGTCCTGCGGCCCCGCGGTCTCCAGGATCTGACCGGAGACCAGCCGCTCGAACGCCTCCGCCTGTACCCGTACGGCCTCCGGCCCGAGGTCGGCCAGGATGTGCGAGGCGCGCGCGAAGAGGAAGTCGCCGGTGAGGACCGCGACGGAGTTGCCCCAGCGGGTGTTCGCACTGGGCACCCCGCGCCGCACACCCGCGTCGTCCATCACGTCGTCGTGGTACAGCGTGGCCAGGTGGGTCAGCTCCACGACCACGGCGGACGGCACGACGCCGGGCGCGTAGGGGTCGCCGAACTGGGCGGCGAGCATCACGAGCAGCGGCCGGAACCGCTTGCCGCCGGCCCGTACCAGGTGCTGAGCGGCACCCGTGATGAAGGGGACCTCACTCTTGGTGGCCTCGAGCAGCCCTTCCTCGACAGCCGTCATCCCGGCCCGGACATCGGCTTCCAGAGCCTGGTCCCGCACGCTCAGCCCGAATGGCCCGACGACGGTCACGAGGGGTCTCCTGTCTGCTGGTGTCCACTGGCGCTCAGACGTCTTGCACCGTCTACCGATGGGTCGCTGGTTGTCGATGGGTCGCTGACATCACTCGAGTCAGCGTATCCGGTCATGTTTCGATCACCGCCAGCACCCACATTCCCCAAACTCACCCCAGCACGCGCGGACGGCACCTCACGGCGCCCTCCGATATCGGATCACCATCAGATCGTTTCCGATCAGTTGACAGCAGTGGACATTTGCCAACTTTCCGGACGTTTCCCGCCCTCGCGCCGGGCGTGCGCCGAGCCACATCCCGACACCCGATCCATCCTGCCCGCCCCGCTGCCCGATTCGCCGCAATTGTCAAACGAATCCCCGTTGACGGCAAATGCTCCCGCACGATGCGGCCAGTGAGGTCGGTCACGCACATCCCGGCACGTTCGCGACTCACCGCGCGGGCGTCCTCCCTTGCGCTGAAAGCGAGTTGACCGTTGACACTCGCAAAGGATCAAGTACCCCAAATAGCCCAAGACAAGATCAAACGGCGTCATACGTGACGCTCGCACTTGTTCCTGACATGTGCTCTCGCATACGTTCCCGGCCTGTCGGGCGGACGCCGAATCCTGCCGCCGCCCGCGCCACCCGTCGATCAACTCACTCACGCACGGCAGGAGCGGGGGACCCAGGTAAGTCGCCGGACCGGTTCGCACCGGGACGGCTCGGGGTGAAGCCATGCCCTCAGGGGCGCGGCCGGGCACTCTCCCGCCCGAACCCGACAGCTCACCTCGTAGGCGTAGGAGAGGAACGCACACATGCCCGCCATGCCCGCATCCGGTCAGCGCCGCTTCGGCCGCACCCGCCTCGTCCGCTCCCTCGCCGTCGCCGGCGTGGCCGCGATCGCCCTTCCGGTGTTCGGCGCCACCAGCGCCTCCGCCGCTCCCGCCACCCCCGTGTCGTCCGCCCCGGCCACCGCCGGCACCGAGACGGCGTACCCGGACAACCTCGACGGCTGGATCCGCGAGTCGCTGTCGATCATGGCGCAGCACGGCATCCCCGGCAGCTACGACTCCATCCACCGCAACATCATGCGCGAGTCCTCCGGCAACCCGCAGGCCATCAACCTGTGGGACTCCAACGCCGTCGCCGGCACCCCGTCGAAGGGCCTGCTGCAGGTCATCGACCCGACCTTCCAGGCGTACCACGTGCCCGGCACGGCCTTCGACCCGTTCGACCCGGTCGCGAACATCACGGCGGCCTGCAACTACGCGGCGGACCGCTACGGCTCGATCGACAACGTCTTCGGCGCCTACTGAGACGTCCGGGCGCACCGGGGCACACCCGGCCCACGGGTTCACCCCTCGGGGCTGAGGCCGGGACGGCACGTGTCGGGGCGCGTGCCGTCCCGCCCCGCCCCGTCCGCTCCGCCGAACAACCGCTCGAGGACGACGGCCACGCCGTCGTCCTCGTTCGTCGTGGTGATCTCGTCGGCCACCGCCTTCAGCTCGGGATGCGCGTTGGCCATGGCGACGCCGTGGGCCGCCCAGTGGAACATCGGGATGTCATTGGGCATGTCGCCGAAGGCGACGGTCCGTTCCCGGCTCAGCCCCAGGTGCTCGGCGGCCAGTGCCAGCCCCGTCGCCTTGGTGACACCGCACGGCTGGAGCTCCACGGTGCCCGGTCCCGACATGGTGACCGTGGCCAGCGAACCGACCACCGAACGCGCCGTCGCCGCCAACTCGTCGTCACTCAGGAAGGGGTGACGCAACAGCACCTTGGTGATCGGCAGGACCCACAGATCGTCCCGTCGCCCGATCCGCACGGCGGGCAGCGTCGGGTGCGGCATCCGATAGCCCGGCTCGATCAGGGTGAGTCCGTCGATCCCGTCCTGGTCGACCGCGGCGTACACCTCCCCCACCTCGGCCTCGATCTTGCCGAGCGCGGTCTCCGCCAGTTCCCGGTCCAGCGTGACGGAGTGGAGCAGCCGGTTCGCGCCGGCGTCGTACACCTGCGCGCCCTGTCCGCACACCGCGAGCTCCGTGCTCCCCAGCCTGTCCAGGAGCGGCCGCACTCCGGGCGCCGGGCGGCCCGTCACCACGAGATGCCGGGCACCGGCCCGCGTCGCCAGTGCCAGTGCGGCGAGAGACCGGTCGGAGAGAGAGTCGTCGCCGCGCAGCAGCGTCCCGTCCAGGTCGGTGGCGATGAGTGAACAATCGGTGGGTGCGGCCATGATCAGAGAATACGGACACCACGCCCACCCGACTCACCCCCGCCCGGAACGTCTCCGTCCGTACGCCCGCACCCCTTATCCTTCGCGCCCCACCACCGGGCCGTCGCCGCGCGACCGCTCCCCCACGACCGCGCGACCGCTCCCCCACGACCGCGCGCCCGGCCCGCCACGACCGCGCGCCCGGCCGCTTCCGTCATCACCGGGTACGGACCTGTTAAAGGCCTCTGCACCACTTGGCAACAACATGGTCCGCTACCTACCGTCCTGGTGGTCCCGAACGGTACCTTCCAAGAGTCCAGGGGGGACTTGATCGGGGGGTCAGGTGAGCAGTGGACGCACACGTGTGCTGAGGCTCGAGGAGCTCGGCGAGGGGGAGCGGGAACGCTGGCGTGAGCTGCGCGCCGCGACGGACGCACCACGCAGCCCTTTCATGGAACCGGAGTTCGCCACCGCCGTGTCCCGGGTGCGGCCGCAGGCCCGGGTGGCGGTCCTGTACGAGGGGACGTCCGCCGAACCGGCCGGCTTCCTGCCTTACGAGCGGGGCGCGCTGGGGCAGGGCCGGGCGATCGGACTCGGGGTGTCGGACTGCCAGGGCGCCGTCCTGCGTCCGGGCCTCACCCCGGAGACCGGTGAACTGCTGCGCGCCTGCTCGGTGTCGAGCTTCGCCTTCGACAACCTGGAGGCGGGCCAGGCCCTGTTCGTCCCGCACGCGGCCGAAGAGCACGCCACCTATGTCATCGACGTGGAGAAGGGCTACGAGACCTACGAGTCCGTACTGCGCACCCAGTCGCCGAAGTTCCTGAAGACCACACTGGCCAAGGAGCGCAGGCTCGGCCGCCAGGCGGCCGGACCGGTGCGGTTCGTCTTCGACGAACGCGAACCGGCCGCCCTGCGCGCTCTCATCGAGTGGAAGTCGGCCCAGTACCGCAGGACCGGGCGGCGCGACCGGTTCGCGCAGGAGTGGATCACGCGGCTCGTGGGCCGCCTGGCCGAGACCCGGGCACCGGAGTGCACGGGCACGCTGTCCGTCCTGTACGCCGGGGACCGCCCCGTCGCCGCGCACTTCGGCCTGCGCTCGGCCTCGGTCCTGGCCTGCTGGTTCCCTGCGTACGACGTGGAGTTCGCGAAGTACTCGCCGGGGCTCGTGCTGCATCTGCGCATGGCGGAGGCTGCGGCCGGCGAGGGCATCGGCCTGCTCGACATGGGGCGCGGCCCGGCCGAGTACAAGGACTCGCTGAAGACGGGCGAACTCGCCGTCTACGAAGGAGAGGTGATGCGTCCGGGCCTGGGCGCCGCGCTGCACCTGCTGCGCCGCGAGCCCGTACGCCGTGCGCACGGCTTCGTCCGCGCCCACCCTCGTCTCGCGTCGCTGGCGTCGCGGGCGCTGAAGGGGGCGGGGCGGCTGCGCCGGTCATGAGGGCCGTTCGTAAGGACAGTTCGCGAGGACCGTTCATGAGGACCGTTCATGAGGAGGGGGAGGGCTCGTGGCCCGCACGGCACGTACGCAGGAGGAGATACGGCGGTTCCTGGACATCGGAGCGGTTCAGGTCGCCGAACTGGACCTGAACGGTGAGGGGACCGCCCTCAGACCCGGCCCGGGCAGCCCACCGGTGACGCACGGAGAGGTGTTCGTACTGGTCAGGCGGGCCGGCCGGCCGGTGGGCACGCTGCTGGGACGGGTGCCGGAGGGGGCCGATCCGGCAACGGTCCTGGCGGCGCTCGCACGGCGGGCGCACGGGCAGGAGCCGGCGGAGGGGCGAGGACAGGGGCAGGGCGCGGAGAGCTCCGTGGCCGCCGGACCGCCGCCGCCCCACACCTCGGTCGTCGTGGCCACCCGGGAGCGGGCCGGACAGCTTGCCCGCGCGCTCGACTCGATCCTCGCGCAGGACCATCCGGGCTTCGAGGTCGTCGTCGTCGACAACGCGCCCGTGTCGGACGAGACGCGTGACCTGGTGGAGCGGAAGTACGGGGAGCGCGTGCGGTACGTGTGCGAGCCGGTCCCCGGGCTCGCGACCGCGCACAACACCGGGCTCGCCGCCGCCCGCGGCGAGGTGATCGCGTTCACCGACGACGACGTCGTCGCCGACCCCTGCTGGCTCACCGAGCTGACCGCGCCCTTCGCCGCCGACCCCGGGCTCGGCTGCGCCACCGGTCTGATCCTGCCCGCCCGGCTCCGCACCCCGGCCCAGGTCCTGCTGGAGAGCCACGGCGGTTTCGCGAAGGGGTTCACCCCGACGACGTACGACCCGAAGGAGCCACCCCGCGACGAGCCGCTGTTCCCCTTCACCGCGGGCCGGTTCGGCTCCGGCGCGAACATGGCGTTCCGTGCGGAGGCGCTGCGCGGGGTCGGCGGTTTCGACCCGGCCACCGGGGCCGGAACACCAGCCCGGGGCGGCGACGACCTCTACGGGTTCGTCCGGGTCCTCGCCCAGGGACACAGGCTTCACTACACGCCCGGCGCGCTGGTGTGGCACCACCACCGGGAGACCTGGGCCGACCTGGAGACCCAGGCGTTCGGCTACGGTGCCGGACTCACCGCCTACCTCACCGCGATCCTGGTCAACCGGCCCGCGCTGCTGCCGGCGTTCCTCGCCCGGGTGCCCCGCGGTCTGTCCCACGCCCGCGGGCTGACCGCCGTACGGGACACCGGCGGGGGTGACGGCGGTGGCGCCGATGCCCCCGGTGACCGGGGGGCCGCGCCGGGCGACCACGACACCCGCACGCATCCATGGCCGCGTCGCCTCTCGCGTCTGCAGCGCAAGGGGATGCTGTACGGCCCGGTCGGTTATCTGCGGGCCCGGCGGGCGGCGGGGAGCCGGACGGGGTGGGGGACGAGATGACGGCTTCGTCGCGGGGTCCGGAGGCCATCCCCGTGTTCCTCTACCACGCCGTGATGGACGATCCGCCCGGCTGGATCGCCGAGTTCACCGTCACGCCCCGGGAGTTCGCGGCCCATCTGGACGCCGTCGTGGACAGCGGCCGCACGCCCGTCACCATCAGCGCTCTCGCCGACCATCTGGCCGGACGCGCGCCGCTGCCGCCCCGGCCGGTGCTGCTCACCTTCGACGACGGTTTCGCGGACCTGCCCGGCCCCACCGCGGAGGCACTGGCCGAACGCGCCCTGCCCGCCACCGCGTACCTCACCACCGGCGCCATCACCCCGGGCGGCCGCAGCCTGCTCCCGCCGGCGCCGATGATGACCCTGGACCGGGTGGCGGCGCTGGAACGTTCCGGCATGGAGATCGGCAGCCACACGGTCAGCCACGCCCAGCTGGACACACTGACCGCCGGGCAGCTGCGCACCGAACTGGTCGACTCCAAGGCCGTGCTGGAGGACACCCTCGGCCATCCCGTCCCCCACCTCGCCTACCCGCACGGCTACAACAGCCCTCGGGTGAGGGCCATGGCGTCCCGCGCCGGCTACGAGACGGCGACCGCGGTGCGGCACGCGCTCAGCTCGGACCGCGACGAGCGCTACCGCATCGCCCGCCTCATCGTCCGCCGCGGCCACACCGTCGCCGACGTCGCCACCTGGCTGGCGGGCGGCGGAGCCCGGGTCGCCCCCTACCGCGACGGCCCGAAGACGATCGGCTGGCGCTGGTACCGGCACGCCCGAGCCGCCCTGCGCGGACCGGAGTTCGCGGGCTGAACGGACCGGGCGGTCGCTCCGGCCGTGTCCGGGTGACCGTGCCGGAGCGGCCATGTCGGGGCGGCCGCCCGGTCACGTCACTTCGTCGGCTGGTTCAGGTACGGGTCGGACACCACCTCGCGCAGGCTTTCCCACGCCGCCTCGTTGGCCACGGCCAGATCGCAGTGCGGTCCGGGGTCACGGTGGTTCCACTGGAGCGCGGCCTTGACCCCGTCCAGCCCCTTCAGTACGGGCGGTACCCGCGCATACCACTCGGCCTGCCGCTCCGGCCGCGAGTCGTCGGCCGCCGAGCCGAACTCGGAGAGCATCAGCGGTTTGTCGGCGGAGATGTTCTCGCGTATCCAGTCGTGCGTGGCCGTCTGGGTCTGTTCGAAGGTCAGCCACTTCGTCTTGTGGCAGCGGTAGTAGTTGTACTGGTTGTAGCCGATCCAGTCGACGTACTCGTCCCCCGGGTACATCCCCTTGAACAGGTCACCGTGACTCAGGTACCCGGTGATGATCCAGGTCCACACCACGTTGTCCACGCCCAGCTCCCGGAACCGGTCGTGGATGTGCCGGTACGCCTTCACGTACTGGGCCGGTGTGCCGTTGTCCGGGGTGCGCGTGTCCATCTCCAGGTCGAAGGAGAGGAAGACCTTCTTCCCGGTGCGCTGCCCGTAGTCCTTGACGCGCCGGGCCTGGACGTCGATCACGGTCGCGTCCAGGTCACCGTCGGCTATCTCCTGCCACGTCGGCTGCTGTTCCTTCGTGCCGCCCCACCACTTGCTCTCCCAGGACAGCAGCAGCATGCGGTCCTCGCCGACCCGTTGCTCCTCCGGGCTCAGCAACTGCCCCTCCCTGCGGGTGCCTTCGGGCAGGGACATGTCGTGGTACGTGTACACGATGTCGAGCTTGCGGCCCACTCGTTGCTCGTAGGCCTTCACCCTGTCCTCCAGGTCGGCCCGTTCGTGCGGCACGAACGCCCCGAACCAGGCACCGCACGGCGGTTCGAGCAGCTCCGTGGGCCGGCACTCCTCGCCCATTCCGGAGGGTTCCGAGCCGGACGGCCCGGAGGCGTCGCGCAACGCGAGTACGGCGACCAGCACCGCGCAGACGACCGCGGCGGAGGTGATCAACGACCGCCGGCGGTTCGCGGCCGGCCTGGTTCCGGGTGTGCGGTGCCGACCGGTGCCGGGGCCGGGCCCCGGGTGCGCGGTGGTGTTCGTGCCGGTGAAGCGCCGGGCGCGGCGCAGGGCGGCGGCGATACGGTGAAAGGGACGGGCGAACCTCACAGGACGGAACCCTTCCGTGTCCTCGGCGGGGAGGCACGCAGCCGCGGGAAGAACGCGGCGAGCGTGGTCAGCAGCGTCAGGGCCAACAGCACGCGCTGCGCGCTGAAGGCACGGGTGGCGATGAGCACCGTCGCGACGATCATCACCGCGCCGAGACTGACGAACACGACCAGCATCAGTCGTTCCAGCAGGTCGGAGTGGCGGGCGAAGTCGGGGGCGCGCCGCTCGACGGGTCCCCGCGCCGCGCGCATGCGCAGGGCGGGACCGCAGAGGCCGACCAGGGCGGCGCCGGGCCCCGCCGCCAGGAAGACGACGACGGCCGCACCCCGCAGCGGCGATCCGCCGGGGAGGGCGAGCGCGGCCAGCGCCAGCCAGCCGCCGAACGGCGGGAGCATCCTGATCACGAAGTCCTGCGGTGTCATCGCTCCGTCCCCTCTGCTCCGGCTTCCCCTGCCCCGTCTCCCCCTGCTCCGGCTTCCTCCTCCGGTCTCAGCTCGTAGACCACTCCCGCACCGGTCTTTGCCACCAGCCGGAACCGCGGCGACGCGGCGACGGACTCCCGGACGCGGTCCAGCTGGGCCCCGGTGAGCTGCCCGTTCATCTCGGAGTTGGCCGACTGGCTCCGGGTGAACAGGAAGTAGGCCCGAGCGGGGCGCTCCACCCCGGCCATGTCGGTGGCGAGGGTGCGGGCCGGGTCCCGCACGATCTCGTCGACGTGCCTCCGGTCGTCCTCGAGGAACCAGTAGTGGTCGACACTCCCGTACGAGGCGTAGGCGAGCGGGTAGTTGCGGTTGGCGGCGACGACCAGCGAGCCCTCGGGCGCCTCGTCGAAGAGCTGCCGCACCAGGGCCACCTCCTGCGGCGGGAAGTAGCTGATCCTGTCCTTGCCCGAGTAGCTCGGGACGAACGCCAGGGTCCCGGCGAGCAGCACCAGGAGCGGGCCCCAGACCCGGACGCCGAAGCCGGTACGGAAACCGAAGCCGTGGCGCGCACGGGCTTCGCCCTTCCGGCGGGCCTCGGCCGCCGCCTCCGCCGCCGCCTCGGTGGCGGCGAGGGTACGCACCTTGGGCAGCAGTGCGGCGGCGCCGAAGAAGGCGACGCCGGGCAGCATGAACATCAGCACCCGGAAGATCATCTCGCTGCCGTAGCTGCTCGCCACGAACATCGGCAGCGGCGCCGCCGTGATCACCAGCAACGGCATCGCGCGGTACCGCAGCACGGGTTGCCGCCACACTCCGGCCGCCGCCAGCAGCAGGACCGAACCCGACAGCAGCCGGGCCGCCCACGAGGTCGCCACCGCCCCGGTGCCGGTCGGGGTGGTGCCGTACCCCGTCTCGACGTTGCCGCCGACGTCGCCCACCGCGCGGATCATGTCCGGCAGCGCGGCGGACAGGAAGGGCAGCGCGGCCGTCAGACACCAGGCCAGGAAGATGACGACCGTGGTGGCCACCGGAACCCAGTCACGGTGGCGGCGCAGCAGCCACAGCGCGAGCAGTGACACGACCAGCATGCCGGGTGTGAGCTGGTGCGAGATGACGATCGCCGTGACCAGCAGGGTGACGAGGACGGTCCAGACGGCCTGCCCGCGCCGCCCGCCGCCCGCGCCGGAACGGCCGTACCTGCGCAGCACCACGGCCAGCACGCCGAGATGCAGCGCGAAGGCGACGGACTGGGGGGAGAAGTAGTCCTGGCCCACCCAGTTGGCGACGTAGAAGAGCCAGACCGCGGTCCAGATCAGCCGCCGGTCCTCGGTGAAGGTGCGGTAGATCAGCAGCAGCGGGAGCAGCAGCATCAGGCTGGACGCCAGCGGCCACCACGCCATGTACATCGCCGCCGAGTCCACGCCCAGCAGCCGCACCAACGCCGCCTGCGCGGCGAAGAAACCCGGCCACTGGTCGTAGACCGCCATGTCACCGACCTGGTCGGCGTTCTGGAGCCCGCCGGCCGTCAGCAGGTGGTCGACAACGCCGTCGTGCTTCCACGCCCAGGCGTACAGCGGGGTCGGGTAGAGCACGGCCTGAGTGGCCCGCTCCATCACCAGCAGGCCGAGCACGTACGCAGCCGGCCAGCCGCCGGACCGCCGCCGGTCGCGGACCGTGAACCAGAAGCCGGCGGTGAGCACGGCGAGGCCGGCCCAGAAGCTCGGGTGGAGCGCGGTGACCAGGCCGTAGTCGTCGAGGTGCGACACGTCGGTGTGCCGGACCGCGTACAGCCACAGCGCCAGCGCCGTCACCAGCGGTACCGCGGGCCGGAACGCGAGGAGACGGGGCACGGACCAGAGGGGCGGCAGGTCGGAAAGATCCGTCACGGGCTCATGGGCGGGGGTCGACGACTCCGAGGAAGGATCGGTCCGCGCATCGGTCCGTGACTCGGTCCGCGCATGCGGTTCGGCGGGGGCGGCCGACGCCGGTGTGCTCTCGGGCGCGGGCGCGGGCTCGGACGCGGATCTCTCGCGTGGAGTGGCTGGCGGACGCACGGTGGTTCCCCCCTGGCGGTTCGGTTCCGGAACGTGTCGGTCGTTTCGGTCGGTCGTCGGTTCAGCCGTTCGGTCGTCCACGGTCGGGCGGCCACGTCGCCGACACGGCAAGGCGCAGCGGCGGAAGGTGGAGGAACGGCAGCAGGAGAAGCAGCGCGGCGAGCAGGGGCGGGGCCACCGGTGCGAGCGCGTCCCGCCACACCCAGCCGGCCACGGCGACGAGGTACAGCGCCCCCCAGCGTCCCGGCCAGGACGGCCTGCTGCCCGCGCGCGCCGACAGCAGCCACAGCGGGACGAGACACAGCAACTGGCAGACCGGCGGTGTCCAGCGCAGCAGGGGCTCGGGGCCGGCGAGTCCCATCGCGTCCGCGAGAAATGTGGCCGTCTGCTCGTACAACGCCCCGTCCAACGGCCTTGGTGGCCAGCCGAGGGCGACGGGCGCGGCGTACAGGGCGAGCAGGGCGGAGCCCAGCGCGGCGCCGGGGAGCCAGGGGTCGGGTCGCGTGCACAGCGTCACCGAGGCGACGAAGACCAAAAGCAGCACTCCCCCGGCGGCGAGCGCCGAAAGCGGCAGCCCTTCCAGCAAGAGGCGCCCCGTCAGTTCTCCCGGTTCCTCCCGCCCGGATCCGCCGAACCAGGGCAGTGAGCGCACCGACACCCAGAAGACGACGGTGGCGAGTCCGAGCAGCACCCAGAGGACGTCACGCAGGCGCCGCTCGGTCTCGTCACCGGTCGACGGCGACGGGACCACACGGTGGGCACCGGACCGGACGGGGCGAGCGTCCTCCACGCCGTCCCGCGACGCGTCCCGTGCGGACCCCTCCCTCTGCTCCTCCGGCTCCTCGTGCTTCTTCCGCTCCTCGTGCTTCTTCGGCTCATGCGGTCCATGCCGCTCAGGCGGTCTGTCGTCCCGGCCCGGTGCGTCCCGTGGAGTGGGCGACTCCCCGCCCCCCTCCCCCGTCCCGGGACCGGTGTCCTCCTCCGCGTCCGCAGGGCGGGACCGCACGATGAACGCCAGCGTGTCCGCCTGGAGCGCCTCCCGTTCGTAACCGGGGCGGCCGATGAACAACGTGACGGTGTCGTCGCCGTCCTGCCCGGGATCTCCCCTGTCCTCGCAGGCGGCCCGGCGGGCCCGACCCGTGCCGTACCCGGCGGTGGCGTTCAGCTTCGCCCAGCGGGTGCCGTAGGCGGACCCGGCGGGGGCCCGGCCGGCCCGGTCCGGCCCGTCCTGCTCCAGGGGTCCGTCGCGCGTGCCGCGCAGCGCCGACCGCAGTCCGAAGACCGAGACGACGGCGATCAACGTCATGCTGATCAGCACCGCCCACCCGGCCCCCGCGATCCCCGCGGGGCTGAACAGCACGGCCGCGCTGCCCAGTACCAGCACGCACATGGCCCCTTGGAGGGCGGCGAGCACACCGGTGCGCCCCTGCACCCGCAGCACCCCGATGTACAGCTCCACCACCACCCGGGGCAGCGCCCCGAGCGCGAGCAGCCGCAGCACGGCCGAGCCGTGCTCGGCGTAGTCCGCGCTGAACGGGGTGAGGATCTGCGGCGCGAAGACCACGAGCACCAGCACCACCGGCACCAGCAGCAACGCCATCCGGCGCAGTGCCCCCCGGACGCCGTCCGCGAGTTGCCGCGGGTCGTGCGAGGCGTGGGCGGTGAGCGACGAGGCCATGTTGATGGCCATGAACTCCATGGTGCCGCCGACGGTGTACGCCACGTAGAAGTAGCCGTTGTCGGCGGCGCTGAAGCGCACCGCGACCATCACCGGCAGCAGGTTGATCATCGCCAGGCTGAACAGGGCGCCGAGCGAGTCTCCGGCCAGGAAACGGCCCATGTCCCGGACCTTGGGCGGTTCCCGGTCACCGTCGGCGGCGGCCTGGCGCGGAATGAGACGGCGGAAGATCAGCCAGCCGAGCGGCAGTGTGGAGAACGCGATCGCGACGGCCCAGGACACGAAGATGCCCAGCACCGGCAGCGCGCTCGCGAAGACGGCCAGCAGGACCAGCTTCCCGGTGGAGAAGACGGCGTTCCCGACGGGCACCCACTCCGTCTTCCGCAGGCCAGTGAGCACCCCGTCCTGCAGTGTGAGCAGCGCCCACGCCACGCACGCCGCGACGAACAGCGCGCCCGCCAGCGGTGTGCCGAGCGGTTCGTACGACGCGCCCCACAGATCCAGCGTGAGCAGGAAGACACCCGCGGCCAGGGCGACGACCAGCGAACTCGCCCCGTACACACTCCACACCAGGCGCCCCGTCTCGCGGCCGGCACGCGGCACGAAGCGGACCACGGCGCCGATCATCGTGGTCGCGGTGATGCTGGCGAGCAGCCGCATCGCGGCGATGGCGGCGGAGCCCTCGCCGACCGCCTCCTCGGAGTAGTAGCGCGCGGCCACGAGCCAGAAGCCCAGCCCGAGGACCGCGGACACGCCGGTGCTGAGCATCAGGAAGTAGGCGTTCTTGAACAGCGAGTCGGAGCCGGGTCTGCGGTCGGCGGGTCCGGGGCCGGCGCCGCTGCGCACCACGGCGGGCTCGTGCACCTGGATCTCAGTCACGGGGCGGCCCCAGCCCTCTCGCCGTGTTCCCCGGCCGTACCACCCCGCGCCGCTCCGGTCCCTCCGGTGCCGCTGGTGACCCCGGCGCCGCTGGTGGCTCCGGTTCGGCCCGTGCCTCGGGCGGCTCGGCCGGCCGTGCCCCGGACCGTTCCAGCACCTCGACGGCCTCCCGTGCCCGCAGCGGGTCCACCGGCAGCGCGTGCCGCGCGAACCAGCGAGCGCCCTCGGGCGCGGGCGACGGGTCCGTGAACGCCGCTCCCGCGTAGTCGTCCAGGGGCGGATCGTAGAGGTAGCCGACGACGATGCCGCGCCGTGCCAGCGCCTCGATCGCGGCGTCCCGGTCCGCCACGAGCAACGGCACCCGGAACAGCGGCTGCGCCGCACCGCCCGGACGCGGCCGGGCCCACCGCGTCGACAGCAGCAGTTCCGTGCCCGCGCGGGAGGCAGCCAGTACGTCGTCCAGCCGCCCGAGCCCGCGCCGGACCCGGCGCAGGCGCACGGGGCCGGGCTCCAGCCGGTAGTCGTGCATGTCGACCCTGACCCAGGGATCGTGCGCGGCCAGATCCGGGGCGGAGCGCACGGCGTCGGCCAGCGCGTCCGGACGCAGGGGCATGCGGATCCCCTCACGCTCCGTCAGTCCCAGCAGCCCCATCGCGGCCCAGGCCGCCCGGCGCAGCCCGAGCCCCCGCACGGCGGCCTCGGCGTACGGCCGTACCACATAGGTGAGTTCGGACGCCATCCGGCGTGGGGCGAGCAGCTCGGCGCAGTCCTCCCGCACCGCTGCGCTCCGGCCCGGGTCGGCCAGCGAGAGGATGCCCCCCGTCTGGGCGCCGACATGCTTGGAAAGGCTGAAAACAGACGCATCGCCCCAGGCGCCGACCGGCCGCCCGCCGACCTCGCTGCCGATGGCGTGCGCCCCGTCCTCGAACAACGGGATGCCCAACGCATCGCAGCGGGACCGCAGTTCCGGTGCCGGATCCGGGTTGCCGTACAGGTTCGTGGTCAGTACGGCGGACAGCGAGCCCCACACCTCGTCGGGCACGGCACCGGTGTCGATGGACGCGTCGAGCGGGTTCAACGGCGCCTGCACCGGGCGCAGCCCCGCCGCGAGCACCACGAAGAAGATGACGTCGTCGTTGACCGGCGACATCAACACCCTGCCGCCGGGCGGGCACCAGTGGCGCAACGCCACGAACAGCCCGAACCTGCACGACGGCACGTACACGCATTCCCGGCCGAGCCGGCCGCGCATGACCTCTTCCAGCCTCTTCGACTGCGAGCCAGAGCGCGCCGAGCCCGGACCGGCCTCCCCTGTGGCCATCCGTCCCCCTGATGTGCCATCGGAACGCCCCCTCCCCGAGGCCTTCCGGCACCCGCCCAGAGTCACCCCGTTCGCACCGCTCCGTCAAGATTGCGTCGCGTCCTGTGGATAACTTCCGGTACGCAAGGGGAAGCGGCACATGAACCCGCCTCCCCGCCGCCCGTCACCCCGGACCCGCCCCTTCGCCTCTGCCCAAGACCACCGCGGCACCCGTAACGTGTGGCACGACCACGGACACGTGAAGCACCAGAGCACCTGCGCACACGAAAGCGAGGCAGCACCCGATGCCCCCCTTCGATGTCCCCGAGGGCGATCCCTTCGGCCCGCACAACCTGCCGTACGGCGTGTTCTCTCCTCCCGGCTCGACGGAGCAGAGGGTGGGCGTCCGGCTCGGCGACCACGTCCTCGACGCCGGCGCGGCAGCACACGCCCTGGGCTCCCCGTACGCCTCCCTGCTCGCCCGACCGACCCTCAACCCGCTGCTGGCGGCGGGCCGGACGGCCTGGTCCGACGTGCGGCGGGCGCTCACGGCCTGGGTGACCGTCCCGGCGCACCGGGAGACCGTCGGGCCGCTGTTCCACCCGCTGTCCTCGGTGACCCTGCACCTCCCCTTCGACGTCGCGGACTACGTCGACTTCTACGCCTCCGAGAACCACGCACGGAACGTCGGCCGGATCTTCCGCCCCGACGCGGCCGACTCCCTCACCCCGAACTGGAAGCACCTGCCGATCGGTTACCACGGCCGCTCCGGCACGGTGCTGGTCTCCGGCACGGACATCGTGCGGCCCTCGGGGCAGCGCAAGGCACCGACCGACCCGGCCCCGGTCTTCGGCCCGTCGGTCCGGCTGGACATCGAGGCCGAGGTCGGCTTCGTGGTCGGGGCGCCGTCCGAGCGGGGCCGACCGGTGCCGCTCGGCGACTTCCGTGACCACGTCTTCGGCCTCTGCCTCCTCAACGACTGGTCCGCACGCGACGTCCAGGCCTGGGAGTACGTCCCCCTCGGCCCGTTCCTCGGCAAGTCCTTCGCCACCTCGGTGTCGGCCTGGATCACCCCCCTGGACGCCCTGGAAGAGGCCCGGGTGGCGCCACCGGAGCGCACGCACGAGCTGCTGCCGTACCTGGACGACACGGACGAGGAACCCGGCGGTTACGACCTACGGATCTCCGTGGCCGTCAACGGCCACGTCGTCTCCGAGCCCCCCTTCTCCACCATGTACTGGACGGCCGCCCAGCAGCTCGCCCACATGACCGTGAACGGCACCTCCCTGCGCACCGGCGACCTCTACGGCTCCGGCACGGTGAGCGGCCCCGCCGAGCGGGAACGCGGGTCTCTGCTGGAACTGACCTGGAACGGGCGGGACGCCCTCGAACTCCCCGACGGAAAGCGGACGTTCCTGGAGGACGGCGACGTGGTGACCCTGTCGGCCTGGGCCCCGGGACCGGACGGTGTCCGCGTCGGCCTCGGCGAGGTCACGGGGCGGGTGACGCCCGCGGGCTGACCCCGGCGACCGGGCCGGGTCGATCCCACCCGCCCCGCCCGTTCCACCCGCCCCGGGGTCGCCTCCCGCAGGGCGTCCTTCCGCGCACTCTCCGATCTCCGTCGCCCCCCTGCCGCACACCGCCCTTCACCGTCATACTTGGCGTCGGGCGGTGTGCGGCTCCCGCATGTCCGCACGATCCGAAGTCCCCCTCTGCCGACAGGATCCGGAGCCCTTGGCATGACCCTCTGCCTGCTCCTGCTGAGCGTTGTCGCCGTGACGGCCGCCGGGCCCGTCCCTCGCGCGCTGACCCGGGCCGACTGGCCGGAGCGGGAACCGGTGGTCGCCCTGTGGGTCTGGCAGTGTCTGGTCGCCACGGTCCTGCTGTGCTGCGTGACCGCACTCGCCCTGGGCGCCGCGGCCGTCTTCGGCACCGTACGCGCCCAGCTCTTCGCGCCGGCCCCGCCCGCGGTGACCGCGGCCTACGACCTGTCCGCCGCCCCGCCGTGGACGGCCGCCCTCACCCTGCTGCTGGCCTGCGGCGCCGCCTGGACCACGGCCATGCTCGTACGGGAACTGGCCGACGCCCGCCGACGCCGTGCCCAGGCCCGCGCACAACTGCTGGAACGCGCCCCCGACCTGCCCGCCGGTCTCCCCTCCGCCCGCGGCCCCCTGCTGGTGCTGGAGGACGAGTACCCCGACGCGTGGTGGATGCCGGGCAGCCCGCCCCAGCTGATCGTCACCACCGGTGCCCTGCGCCGCCTCACCGACCACCAGATCGACGCCGTCCTCACCCACGAACGCGGCCACGCCCGCGCCCACCACGACTGGCTGCTGCACCTCTCCACCGCTCTGGCCACCGGCTTCCCCCGCGTCCCGCTGTTCACCCACTTCTGCGACCAGACCCACCGCCTGGTCGAACTGGCCGCCGACGACACCGCCTCCCGCCGCTGCGGCCACCTGACCACGGCACTGGCGCTGATCGAGCTCAACCAGCACCGTGGCGTCCTGTCCTGCGCCTCCAGCCACCGCCTGCTCGGCGAACGCGTCGACCGCCTGCTGAAGCCCCCGCCCCGCCTCGGCCGCCGCGACCGCGCCCTGACGACGACAGCGGCGGCCCTGGTCCCCCTCCTCCCCCTGCTGATCACCTTCGCCCCGGGCCTCACCGCCCTGCCCTGAGCGTGTTGTCCGGAAAGGCCGGCGACGGACTACATCCAGTCGTCCGGTTCCGGTTCGGCGTCCGGCTCGGGCCAGTCGTCCGACGCGGAACCGATGGCGTCCGCAGCCGCGTCCTGCGACCCGGCGCGGGCCTCGGTCCCCGGCCGCCCGCCCAGCTCCCCCAGCACCCTCAGCACACCCTCCCCGTACGTCGCGAGCTTCTTCTCGCCCACCCCGCTGATCCCGCCGAGCTCGGCCACCGAACCGGGCCGGACCGTGGCGATCTCCCGGAGCGTGGCGTCGTGGAAGATGACGTACGCGGGGACACCCTGCTCGCGGGCCTGCTCGGCACGCCAGGCGCGCAGCGCCTCGAAGACCGGCACGAGCTCCTCGGGCAGCTCGGCCGCGACGGCCTTGGCCTTGCCCCGCCCGGAACCCGACGTCCCCGACGCCCCCGACCGGGAAGTCACCGGCTTCTTCGGCTCCTTGCGCAGCGGCACCTCCCGCTCGCGACGCAGCACCGCCCCGCTGGCCTCGGTCAGCACCAGCGTGCCGTACTCGCCCTCGACCGCCAGCAGCCCCTGGGCCAGCAACTGCCGGACCACGCCCCGCCACTCGCCCTCACTGAGATCCTCACCGATCCCGAACACGGACAGCTGGTCGTGGTCGAACTGGATGACCTTGGCGGTGCGCTTCCCCAGCAGGATGTCGACGATCTGCACCGTGCCGAACTTCTGCCCGCGCTCCCGCTGCAGCCGGACCACCGTCGACAGCACCTTCTGGGCCGCGACGGTGCCGTCCCAGGTCTCCGGCGGGGTGAGGCAGGTGTCGCAGTTGCCGCAGCCGCCCGGGGCCGCGTCGTCCTGGCCGAAGTAGGCCAGGAGCCGGGCACGCCGGCACCCGGCCGTCTCGCACAGTGCGAGCATCGCGTCCAGATGCCGGGCGGCCCGCCGCCGGAAGGCCTCGTCCCCCTCGCCGGACTGGATCAGCTTGCGCTGCTGCACGACGTCGCCCAGGCCGTACGCCATCCAGGCCGTGGACGGCAGCCCGTCGCGGCCGGCGCGGCCCGTCTCCTGGTAGTAGCCCTCGACGGACTTGGGCAGGTCGAGATGGGCGACGAACCGGACGTCCGGCTTGTCGATGCCCATCCCGAAGGCGATGGTCGCCACCACGACCAGGCCGTCCTCCCGAAGGAAACGGGCCTGGTGCGCGGCGCGCGTCCCCGCGTCCAGCCCCGCGTGGTAGGGCACCGCCTCGATGCCGTTGCGGCTGAGGAACTCGGCCGTCTTCTCGACGGAGTTGCGGGAGAGGCAGTAGACGATGCCCGCGTCGCCGGCGTGCTCCTCGCTCAGGAAGTCCAGCAACTGCTTCTTGGGGTCGGCCTTCGGCACGATCCGGTACTGGATGTTGGGCCGGTCGAAGCTCGCCACGAAGTGCCGGGCGTCCGGCATGGCCAGCCGCTCGGTGATCTCCCGGTGCGTGACGTGCGTGGCCGTCGCGGTGAGCGCGATCCGGGGCACGTCCGGCCAGCGCTCCCCGAGCAGTGACAGCGTGAGGTAGTCCGGCCGGAAGTCGTGCCCCCACTGGGACACGCAGTGCGCCTCGTCGATCGCGAAGACGGAGATCTTCCCCCGCGAGAGCAGTTCCAGCGAGCTGTCCAGCCGCAGCCGCTCCGGCGCGAGGTACAGCAGATCCAGCTCGCCCGCCAGGAACTCGGCCTCCACCACACGACGCTCGTCGAAGTCCTGCGTGGAGTTCATGAACCCGGCGCGCACACCGAGCGCCCGCAGCGCGTCCACCTGGTCCTGCATCAACGCGATCAGCGGGGAGACGACGACCCCCGTACCCGGTCTGACCAGGGCCGGGATCTGGTAGCACAGGGACTTGCCGCCACCGGTCGGCATGAGGACCACGGCATCCCCGCCCGCGATCACATGCTCGATCACCGCTTCCTGCTCACCGCGGAAGGCCTCGAACCCGAACACCCGCTGCAGCGTGGCCCGCGCCTCGCTCTCCATCACAGTCATCCCACCACTACCGCTCGTCACCGTGCCCCCGTAAGCCGTCCCTCGACCACTGCGTCCGCTGCGTCCACTGCGTCCGCTGCACCCACGATAGGTGCCCGCACCGACAGCCCCGGGGTTTTCCACAGGCCCACCGACCCGGCCGCCGCTCCCTCACGGGCGCCGCAGCCGGAGAACCATGACCAGGCGGTCCGCACCCGGGTCCGCCGCCGGGGCTCGGCGTGCACGCGAAGAGGCCCGGTTCCCCAGAGAGAACCGGGCCTCTTCGTACCGCCGTGCGTCAGCGCACGAACACTCCCGCGTCGCCCGCCAGCTCCAGGAAGTACTGCGGTGCCACACCGAGCACCACCGTGACCACCACGCCCAGTCCGATCGCCGTCATCGTCAACGGCGACGGCACCGCGACGGTCGGGCCCTCGGGCCGCGGGTCGCTGAAGAACATCAGGACGATCACCCGGATGTAGAAGAACGCCGCGATCGCCGACGCGATCACACCGACCACGACCAGCGGCACCGCGCCGCCCTCCGCCGCCGCCTTGAACACGGCGAACTTCCCGGCGAAGCCGGAGGTCAGCGGAATGCCCGCGAAGGCGAGCAGGAACACCGCGAACACCGCCGCCACCAGGGGCGAACGGCGTCCGAGCCCCGCCCACTTGGACAGGTGCGTCGCCTCGCCTCCGGCGTCCCGCACCAGTGTCACCACCGCGAACGCGCCGATCGTCACGAACGAGTACGCCGCCAGGTAGAAGAGGACGGACGAGATGCCGGCCGGCGTGGCCGCGATGACACCCGCGAGGACGAAGCCCGCGTGCGAGATCGCCGAGTACGCCAGCAACCGCTTGATGTCGGTCTGGGTGATCGCGAAGATCGCGCCGCCCAGCATGGTGACGATGGCCACGGCCCACATGACCGGCCGCCAGTCCCAGCGCAGGCCGGGGAGCAGGACGTACAGCACCCGCAGCAGGGCGCCGAACGCCGCCACCTTGGTCGCCGCCGCCATCATGCCCGTCACCGGGGTGGGCGCGCCCTGGTACACGTCCGGCGTCCACATGTGGAAGGGGACGGCACCGACCTTGAACAGCAGGCCCATGATCAGCAGACCCGCGCCCACCAGCAGCAGCGCGTCGTTGCCCATGGTGTTGACGAGGGCCGGGTCGACCTCCGGGATCGTGCCGTCGACGACCTGCGCGATCCTCGCGTACGACATCGAGCCCGCGTAGCCGTACAGCAGCGCGATGCCGAAGAGGAGGAACGCGGAGGCGAACGCGCCGAGCAGGAAGTACTTGACCGCGGCCTCCTGCGAGATCAGCCGCTTGCGGCGGGCCAGCGCGCAGAGCAGGTACAGCGGGAGGGAGAGGACCTCCAGGGCCACGAAGAGCGTCACCAGGTCGTTGGCCGCCGGGAAGACCAGCATGCCGGCGACGGCGAAGAGCAGCAGCGGGAACACCTCGGTGGTGGTGAACCCGGCCTTGACCGCCCTCTTCTCGTTCTCGCTGCCCGGCACGGCCGCGGCCTGCGCGGCGAACGAGTCGACGCGGTTGCCCTGCACCTCCGGGTCGAGCCTGCGCTCGGCGAAGGTGAACAGGCCGACCAGGGCCGTCAGCAGGATCGTGCCCTGCAGGAACAGGGCCGGTCCGTCGACGGCGATCGCGCCCATCGCCGCGATGCCCGCCCTGGTCGTGCCGTACCCGGCGGCCGCGAGCGCCACCACCGCGGCGAACGCGGCGACGACCGCGGCCGTCGCGACGAACATCTGTGCGTGGTAACGGAACCTGCGCGGTACGAAGCCCTCGACCAGGATCCCGACGACCGCCGCGCCGACGATGATCAGGACGGGGGCGAGCTGGGCGTACTCGATCTTCGGCGCGTCGATCCTCGAGATCGGGTCGGCCGCAGTTGTCCACAGGCTGTGGACGGCTGATGCGCTCACTTGGCCGCCTCCACCTCGGGCTGGGGGTCCTTCTTCTGCACGTCGGACATGGTCTGCTTCACCGCCGGGTTCACGATGTCCGTGACGGGCTTCGGGTAGACGCCCAGGAAGACCAGCAGCACGATCAGCGGCGCGACCACGGCGATCTCACGCACCCGCAGATCGGGCATCTTGGCAAGCTCGGGCCTGAGGGGGCCCGTCATCGTCCGCTGGTAGAGGACGAGGGTGTAGAGCGCGGCGAGCACGATGCCGAAGGTGGCGATGACGCCGATCACCGGGTAGCGCGTGAACGTGCCGACCAGGACCAGGAACTCGCTGACGAACGGCGCCAGCCCCGGCAGCGACAGCGTCGCCAGACCGCCGATCAGGAACGTGCCGGCGAGGACCGGCGCGACCTTCTGCACCCCGCCGTAGTCGGCGATGAGCCGGGAGCCGCGCCGCGAGATCAGGAACCCGGCCACCAGCAGCAGGGCGGCGGTCGAGATCCCGTGGTTGACCATGTAGAGCGTCGCCCCGGACTGGCCCTGGCTGGTCATCGCGAAGATGCCCATGATGATGAAGCCGAAGTGCGAGATCGACGCGTACGCGATCAGCCGCTTGATGTCGCGCTGGCCCACCGCGAGCAGCGCCCCGTAGATGATGCTGATGACGGCCAGCACCATGATCGCGGGCGTCGCCCACTTGCTCGCCTCCGGGAACAGCTGGAGGCAGAAGCGCAGCATCGCGAAGGTGCCCACCTTGTCCACGACGGCCGTGATGAGCACGGCGACCGGAGCGGTGGACTCCTGCATGGCGTTGGGCAGCCAGGTGTGCAGCGGCCACATCGGCGCCTTCACCGCGAAGGCGAAGAAGAACCCGAGGAACAGCCAGCGCTCGGTGCTCGCCGCCATCTGGAGCGAACCGTTGGCCCGCGCCTCGGCGATCTCCGTGAGGGAGAAGTTCCCGGCGACCACGTACAGCCCGATCACCGCGGCCAGCATGACCAGACCGCCGGCCAGGTTGTAGAGCAGGAACTTCACCGCCGCGTACGAACGCTGCGTCGTGGCCACCTGCTCGCCGTGTTGGTGGGCCCGGTCCCCGAAGCCGCCGATCAGGAAGTACAGCGGGATCAGCATGGCTTCGAAGAAGATGTAGAAGAGGAAGACGTCGGTGGCCTCGAAGGAGAGGATCACCATCGCCTCGACGGCCAGGATCAGGGCGAAGAAGCCCTGCGTCGGCCGCCATCGCTTGCTGCCGGTCTCCAGGGGGTCGGCGTCGTGCCAGCCCGCGAGGACGATGAACGGGATCAGCAGGGCGGTCAGCGCGATCAGCGCGACCCCGATGCCGTCCACCCCGAGCTCGTAGCGGACGCCGAACTCCGCGATCCAGGCGTGTGATTCGGTGAGCTGGTAGCGGTCGCCGCCCGGGTCGAAGCGCACCAGGACGACGATCGCCAGCACCAGGGTGGCGATCGAGACCAGCAGGGCCAGCCATTTGGCGGCGGTGCGTTTCGCGGCCGGTACGGCGGCCGTGGCGATCGCCCCGACGGCCGGGAGCGCCGCCGTCGCTGTCAGCAGAGGAAAGGACATCGGTATCAGACCGCCCTCATCAGCAGGGTCGCGGCGACCAGGAGTGCCGCGCCGCCGAACATCGAGACCGCGTACGACCGCGCGAAGCCGTTCTGCAGCTTGCGCATCCGTCCGGACAGACCGCCGAACGAGGCCGCCGTCCCGTTGACGACCCCGTCGACCAGGGTGTGGTCGACGTACACCAGGGAGCGCGTGAGGTGCTCACCGCCACGTACCAGGACCACATGGTTGAAGTCGTCCTGGAGCAGGTCGCGCCGGGCGGCCCGGGTGAGCAGCGACCCGCGCGGGGCGACGGCCGGGACCGGGCGGCGCCCGTACTGGCCCCAGGCGATCGCCACGCCGACGACCATCACGACCACCGTGGCGCTCGTGACCGTCAGGGCGCTGATCGGCGCGTTGCCGTGGTCGTAACCGGTGACGGGCTTCAGCCAGTTCAGGAACCGGTCTCCGATGCCGAAGAACGCGCCCGCGAACACCGACCCGAAGGCGAGCACGATCATCGGGATCGTCATGACCTTCGGCGACTCGTGCGGGTCGGGCGGGCCCGCCGCGGCAGCGGCATGTCCGGAACCGGCCTCGCCGCGGGTCTCGGCGGCGGGCTCCACGTCAGGTGCGGCCGGGGACGGCGTCGGGGCGTTGCGCCAGCGCTCCTCGCCGAAGAACGTCATCAGCATCACGCGCGTCATGTAGTACGCGGTGATGGCGGCGCCCAGCAGGGCCGCGCCGCCGAGGATCCAGCCCTCGGTGCCGCCCTTGGCGAAGGCCGCCTCGATGATCTTGTCCTTGGAGAAGAAGCCGGACAGGCCCGGGAAGCCGATGATCGCGAGGTACCCGAGGCCGAAGGTGATGAAGGTGACCGGCATGTACGTGCGCAGTCCGCCGTAGCGGCGCATGTCGACCTCGTCGTTCATGCCGTGCATGACCGAACCGGCGCCGAGGAACAGGCCGGCCTTGAAGAAGCCGTGCGTCACCAGGTGCATGATCGCGAAGACGTAGCCGATGGGGCCGAGGCCCGCCGCGAGCACCATGTAGCCGATCTGCGACATCGTCGAACCGGCCAGCGCCTTCTTGATGTCGTCCTTCGCGCAACCGACGATCGCACCGAACAGCAGCGTGACCGCGCCGACGATGGTGACGACCAGCTGCGCGTCGGGGGCGCCGTTGAAGATGGCCCCGGAGCGGACGATCAGGTACACGCCCGCCGTGACCATGGTCGCGGCGTGGATCAGGGCCGAGACCGGGGTCGGGCCCTCCATCGCGTCCCCGAGCCAGGACTGCAGCGGCACCTGGGCGGACTTGCCGCAGGCCGCGAGCAGCAGCATGAGGGCGATCACGGTGAGCTTGCCCTCGCCGGCGGCACCGGCGAGCCCGGCCTCCCCGTGGCCGCCGAGCACCGGCCCGAAGGCGAAGGTGCCGAACCACAGGAACATCAGCATGATCCCGATCGACAGACCCATGTCACCGACACGGTTGACCAGGAAGGCCTTCTTCGCCGCGGTCGCGGCGCTGGGCTTGTGCTGCCAGAAACCGATCAGCAGGTAGGAGGCGAGACCGACGCCCTCCCAGCCCAGGTACAGCAGCAGGTAGTTGTCGGCGAGGACGAGGATCAGCATCGCCGCGAGGAACAGGTTCAGATAGCCGAAGAAGCGGCGGCGCCGCTCGTCGTGTTCCATGTACCCGATCGAGTACAGGTGGATGAGCGAGCCGACGCCGGTGATCAGCAGGACGAACGTCATCGACAGCTGGTCGAGCTGGAAGGCGACGTCCGCCTGGAAGCCCTCCACCGGGATCCAGCTGAACAGGTGCTGTGTCAGGGTGCGGTCGCCGGCGGCGCTGCCCAGCATGTCGGTGAAGAGGACGAGGCCGACCACGAAGGACGCGGCGGCGAGCGCCGTGCCGATCCAGTGGCCGACGGCGTCCAGTCGGCGGCCGCCGCACAGCAGGACCACCGCTCCGAGCAGGGGCGCCGCCACCAGCAGCGCGATCAGGTTCTCTGTGTTAGTCACGGTCTACCGACCCCTCACAGCTTCATCAGGCTGGCGTCGTCGACCGAGGCCGAGTGGCGGGAACGGAACAGGGACACGATGATCGCCAGCCCGACCACGACCTCCGCCGCGGCGACGACCATCGTGAAGAAGGCGATGATCTGGCCGTCGAGGTTGCCGTGCATACGGGAGAAGGCGACGAACGCGAGGTTGCAGGCGTTGAGCATGAGCTCGATGCACATGAAGACGACGATCGCGTTGCGCCGGATGAGCACACCGGTGGCGCCGATCGTGAACAGCAGGGCAGCGAGGTACAGGTAGTTGACCGGGTTCACTTCGATGCCTCCTCGGCCCGCTCGTACGCCGACTTGAACGTCGGCTCGACCGCCGCGCGCTCAAGACGCTCCTCCGCGCGCTGTTCCAGCGCCCGCAGGTCGTTGAGCGCCTCCCGCGACACGTCCCGGATCTGACCCCGTTCGCGCAGCGTCTTGTTGACGGTGAGGTCGGACGGCGTGCCGTCGGGCAGCAGGCCCGCGATGTCCACCGCGTTGTGCCGGGCGTACACGCCCGGGGCCGGCAGCGGCGGGAGGTGCTTGCCCTCGCGGACGCGCTGTTCGGAAAGCTCCCGCTGGGTCCGGGCCCGCTCGGTGCGCTCGCGGTGGGTGAGCACCATGGCGCCGACGACGGCCGTGATGAGCAGGGCGCCGGTGATCTCGAAGGCGAACACGTACCGGGTGAAGAGGAGGGCGGCGAGGCCCTGGACGTTGCCGTTCGCGTTCGCCTGGCCGAGGCCGTTGAACTCGGTGAGCGCGGCGTTGCCGATGCCGCCGATCAGCAGGATGCCGAAGCCGAGCCCGCACAGCAGGGCGAGCCAGCGCTGGCCCTTGATGGTCTCCTTCAGGGAGTCCGCCGCGGTGACGCCGACCAGCATCACTACGAACAGGAACAGCATCATGATCGCGCCGGTGTAGACGATGATCTGGACGATGCCCAGGAAGTAGGCGCCGTTGGCGAGGTAGAACACCGCCAGGACGATCATGGTTCCGGCCAGGCAGAGCGCGCTGTGCACGGCCCGCCGCATCAGGATGGTGCCCAGCGCGCCGATCACGGCGACCGTGCCGAGGATCCAGAACTGGACGGCCTCTCCGGCGGAGGTGGAGTAGGCGGCGAGATACTCGGTGGACGCGGTGTACGCGGTGTACGCGGTCATCCCCGGATCACCTTCTCCGAGGCCGGTTCGTCCTCGCCGAAGGTCGAGTCCGCCTCCTGCACGACCTCGCCCTCGGAGTGGGCGACCTGCCGCTCCGTGCCGGGCGCGGCCTCGGTCACCAGGCCCCGGTAGTAGTCCTGTTCGTCGGTGCCCGGGTACATGGCGTGCGGGCTGTCGACCATGCCCTCCTCCAGACCGGCGAGCAGCTGCTCCTTGGTGTAGATGAGGTTGGCGCGGCTGGAGTCGGCCAGCTCGAACTCGTTGGTCATCGTGAGCGCGCGCGTGGGGCACGCCTCGATGCACAGACCGCACAGGATGCAGCGGGCGTAGTTGATCTGGTAGACGCGGCCGTACCGCTCGCCGGGGGAGTAGCGCTCCTCGTCGGTGTTGTCCGCGCCCTCGACGTAGATCGCGTCGGCGGGACAGGCCCAGGCGCACAGTTCACAGCCGACGCACTTCTCCAGACCGTCCGGATGGCGGTTGAGCTGGTGCCTGCCGTGGAAGCGCGGGGCCGTGGTCTTCGGCTGCTCGGGGTACTGCTCGGTCAGCCGCTTCTTGAACATGGCCTTGAAGGTCACGCCGAAGCCGGCCACCGGGTTCAGGAAACCGGGCTTCGTCTGCCCGGGCTCCTTGGATTCCTCAGCCATCGGACGCCTCCTTTCCATCCAGAGATCCGTCACTGTGGGTATCGGGTCCGCCACTGCCGACAAGCTTCCGTTCCTGGCGCGAGGGCCGTCGCGGCACCGGCGGAAGCTCCTGTCCGGGCAGCGGCGGTACGGGGAATCCGCCCGCCATCGGATCGAAGGCGGCCGGGGCCTCGCCGGGTTCCTCGGCTTCCTCGCCCTTCTTGCTCCTCGCCCGGAACATGTCGACGACGAAGGACAGCACCAGCAGGGTGAGGACGGCCGCGGCGACGTAGAGGGCGATGTCGGTGAACCCGTAGTTCTCGTTCCGCAGGGCCCGCACCGTGGCGACGAGCATCAGCCACACCAGGGAGACCGGGATCAGGACCTTCCAGCCGAGCTTCATCAGCTGGTCGTAGCGGACCCGCGGGAGCGTGCCGCGCAGCCAGACGAACATGAACAGCAGCAGCTGGACCTTGACGATGAACCAGAGCATCGGCCACCAGCCGTGGTTCGCGCCCTCCCAGAAGGTGCTGATCGGCCACGGAGCGCGCCAGCCGCCCAGGAAGAGGGTGGTGGCGACGGCCGAGACGGTCACCATGTTGATGTACTCGGCGAGCATGAACATCGCGAACTTGATCGACGAGTACTCGGTGTTGAAGCCGCCGACCAGGTCGCCCTCGGACTCCGGCATGTCGAAGGGGGCGCGGTTGACCTCGCCGACCATCGTGACGATGTAGATGAGGAAGGAGACCGGCAGCAGCAGGATGTACCAGCGGTCGGCCTGCTGCTCGACGATCGTCGACGTCGACATCGAGCCCGAGTAGAGGAACACGGAGGCGAACGCGGCGCCCATGGCGATCTCGTAGGAGATCATCTGCGCGCAGGAGCGCAGACCGCCCAGCAGCGGGTAGGTGGATCCGGAGCTCCAGCCCGCCAGGACGATGCCGTAGATGCCGATCGAGGCGACCGCGAGGATGTAGAGCAGGGCGATCGGCAGGTCGGTGAGCTGCATCGTGGTCCGCTGACCGAAGATCGAGATCTCGTTGCCGGACGGCCCGAAGGGGATCACCGCGATCGCCATGAAGGCCGGAACGGCCGCGACGATCGGCGCGAGGACGTACACCGCCTTGTCCGCGCGTTTGACGACGACGTCTTCCTTGAGCATCAGCTTCACGCCGTCGGCGAGCGACTGGAGCATGCCCCAGGGGCCGTTCCGGTTGGGGCCGATGCGCCGCTGCATCCAGGCGACGATCTTGCGTTCCATCACGATGGCGATCAGCACCGTCACCATGAGGAAGGCGAAGCAGAACACCGCCTTGAGGGCGATCAGCCACCAGGGGTCGCGGCCGAACATCGAGAGGTCTTCAGCGGCGAAGTACAGGCTCATGCCTCCACCTCCTCGGGGGCTTCGCCGGCGAGTGCCGCCGGGCCGATACGGACGAGGGAGCCGGGCAGCGCCCCGGTGTCGGAGGCGACACCGCCGCCCGCGGAGTTCAGCGGGAGCCACACCACGCGGTCGGGCATCTCGGTGACGTTCAGGGGGAGTTCGACCGTTCCGGCGGTGCCGGTCACCGCGATCAGGTCGCCGTCCTCGACGCCGACCTCGACGGCCGTGGCGGCCGACACCCGCGCGTGCGCGGCGTGCCGGGTGCCGGCGAGCGCCTCGTCGCCCTGCTGCAGGAGTCCCTGGTCCAGCAGCAGCCGGTGTCCGGCCAGCACCGCCTCCCCGGCGGCCGGCCGGGGCAGCGCGCCCGCGGTCCGCAGCGGTTCGGTGGCCCGCGGGCCGTCCCAGGTGCCGAGCCGCTCGATCTCCGCGCGTACCGTGCGCAGATCCGGCAGGCCCAGGTGCACGTCCATGGCGTCGGCCAGCATCTGCAGCACGCGCGCGTCGGTCGGCGGGAGGGGGCGGGTCATCTGGTCGGGCTTGAGCGCCGCCTCGAAGGGCCGGACCCTGCCTTCCCAGTTGAGGAAGGCACCGGCCTTCTCGACGACGGCCGCCACCGGCAGCACCACGTCGGCGAGTTCGGTGACCTCGCCGGGCCGCAGCTCCAGGGAGACCACGAACCCGGCCTCGGCGAGTGCCGCACGCGCGCGTGCGGGGTCGGGCAGGTCGGCGACCTCCACGCCCGCGACCAGCAGCGCCTGCAGCTCGCCGGTCGCCGCGGCCTCGACGATCTCGCCGGTGTCGCGGCCGTAGCGGTGCGGGAGAGCGGCGACGCCCCAGACGGCGGCGACCTCCTCCCGCGCACGCGGGTCGGTCGCCGGGCGCCCGCCCGGCAGCAGCGACGGCAGCGCGCCCACCTCGACGGCGCCCCGCTCCCCGGCCCGGCGCGGGATCCACACCAGCCGGGCGCCGGTCGCGGTGGCGATCCGTACGGCGGCGGTGAGACCGCCCTCGACGGCGGCGAGCCGCTCACCGACGACGATCACCGCGCCCTCGGTCCGCAGCGCTTCGGCCGCCCTGGCCCCGTCGCCCTCCAGGCCGACGCCGCTCGCGAGCGCGTCCAGCCATTCGGTCTCGGTGCCGGGGGCCGCCGGCAGCAGCGTGCCGCCGGCCTTCTCCAGGCCGCGCGTGGCGTACGTGGCCAGGGCGAAGGTCCGCTGCCCGTGGGTACGCCACGCCTTGCGCAGCCGCAGGAAGACGCCGGGCGCCTCCTCCTCCGACTCGAACCCGACCAGCAGGACGGCGGGCGCCTTCTCCAGCGAGGAGTACGTGACACCGTCCCCGGGATGCGGGCCGGACGCGCCCCCGAGATCGTGTCCGCGACCCGCGACCCGCGCGGCGAGGAAGTCGGCCTCCTCGGCGCTGTGCACGCGCGCGCGGAAGTCGATGTCGTTGGTGTCGAGCGCCACGCGCGTGAACTTGCTGTACGCGTAGGCGTCCTCGACGGTGAGCCGGCCGCCGGTCAGGACGCCGGTGCGGCCGCGGGAGGCCAGCAGCCCCTGGGCCGCGATCTGCAGTGCCTCGGGCCAGGAGGCGGGCTCCAGCTCACCCTCGGCGTTGCGCACGAGCGGGGTCTGCAACCGGTCCCGCTGCTGCGCGTACCGGAACCCGAAGCGCCCCTTGTCGCACATCCACTCCTCGTTGACCTCGGGGTCGTCGGCGGCCAGCCGCCGCATGACCTTGCCGCGCCGGTGGTCGGTGCGGGTGGCGCAGCCGCCGGAGCAGTGCTCGCACACCGACGGCGAGGAGACCAGGTCGAAGGGGCGGGAGCGGAACCGGTAGGCCGCCGAGGTGAGCGCGCCGACCGGGCAGATCTGGATGGTGTTGCCGGAGAAGTACGACTCGAAGGGATCGCCCTCGCCGGTGCCGATCTGCTGGAGCGCGCCCCGCTCGACCATCTCGATCATCGGGTCGCCGGCGATCTGGTTGGAGAAGCGGGTGCAGCGGGCGCACAGCACGCACCGCTCACGGTCGAGCAGCACCTGGGTGGAGATCGGGACGGGCTTCTCGTAGGTCCGCTTCTTTCCTTCGAAGCGGGACTCGGGGTTGCCGTGCGACATCGCCTGGTTCTGCAGCGGGCACTCGCCGCCCTTGTCGCAGACCGGGCAGTCCAGCGGGTGGTTGATGAGCAGCAGCTCCATCACCCCGCGCTGGGCCTTCTCCGCGACGGGCGAGGTCAGCTGGGTCTTCACCACCATCCCGTCGGTGCAGGTGATGGTGCAGGAGGCCATGGGCTTGCGCTGGCCCTCGACCTCGACGATGCACTGGCGGCAGGCGCCGGCCGGGTCGAGGAGGGGGTGGTCGCAGAACCGGGGGATCTCGATGCCGAGCTGTTCGGCGGCCCGGATGACCAGGGTGCCCTTGGGCACGCTGGTCTCGACGCCGTCGATCGTCAGCGTCACGAGGTCCTCGGGCGGGACCGCCGCTTCTCCCCCACCGGAGGGAGAGCTGGTGGTCACAGTCATGCGTGCACCTCCGTACGGTCGGCCCAGGCCGTCGACTTGGCCGGGTCGAACGGGCAGCCACGGCCCGTGATGTGCTGCTCGTACTCCTCACGGAAGTACTTCAGCGAGGAGAAGATCGGCGAGGCGGCGCCGTCGCCGAGGGCGCAGAACGCCTTGCCGTTGATGTTGTCGGCGATGTCGTTCAGCTTGTCGAGGTCGGACATCCGGCCCTTGCCGGCCTCGATGTCGCGCATCAGCTGCACGAGCCAGTACGTCCCTTCGCGGCACGGCGTGCACTTGCCGCAGGACTCGTGGGCGTAGAACTCGGTCCAGCGGGTGACGGCCCGTACGACGCAGGTCGTCTCGTCGAAGCACTGGAGCGCCTTCGTGCCGAGCATGGAACCGGCGGCGCCCACCCCTTCGTAGTCCAGGGGGACGTCGAGGTGCTCCTCGGTGAGCAACGGCGTCGAGGAGCCGCCCGGCGTCCAGAACTTCAGGCGGTGCCCGGGCCGCACGCCGCCGCTCATGTCGAGCAGCTGGCGCAGCGTGATGCCCATCGGCGCCTCGTACTGCCCGGGGCGTGCGACGTGGCCGCTGAGGGAATAGAGGGTGAAGCCGGGTGACTTCTCGCTGCCCATCGAGCGGAACCATTCCTTGCCCCGGTTCATGATGGCGGGAACCGAGGCGATCGACTCGACGTTGTTCACCACGGTGGGGCACGCGTAGAGGCCCGCGACGGCGGGGAAGGGAGGACGGAGCCGCGGTTGGCCACGGCGGCCTTCGAGCGAGTCGAGCAGTGCGGTCTCCTCGCCGCAGATGTACGCGCCGGCGCCCGCGTGCACGGTGAGTTCGAGGTCGAGTCCGCTGCCCAGGATGTTCTCGCCGAGCAGGCCCGCCGCACGGGCCTCGCGCACGGCCTCGTGCAACCGCCGCAGCACGGGGACGACTTCACCACGCAGGTAGATGAAGGCATGGGACGACCTGATGGCGTAGCAGGCGATGACGATGCCCTCGATGAGGCTGTGCGGGTTCGCGAAGAGGAGCGGGATGTCCTTGCAGGTCCCGGGCTCCGACTCGTCGGCGTTGACCACCAGGTAGTGGGGCTTGCCGTCTCCCTGGGGAATGAACTGCCATTTCATTCCCGTCGGGAAGCCGGCGCCGCCGCGCCCGCGCAGACCGGACTCCTTGACGTACGCGATGACGTCGTCCGGTGACATGGCGAGGGCCTTGCGGAGCCCCTCGTACCCCTCGTGCCTCTTGTAGACGTCCAGGGTCCAGGACTCGTCCTCGTCCCAGAAGGCCGACAGCACGGGTGCGAGCAGCTTCTCCGGACCGATGTCCTTGAGTTCGGCGGGTGCCAAGGTCATCACTCCCCCTCCTCTGCGACGGGTCCGGCCGGGTGCTCCGGATCGGAGGCCGATGTGTCCTGCGGCGCGTCGTGCGAGCTGAGGTGCTCCGTCGGCGACGGCTCGTGCGGCGGGGTGTCCGTGGGCGCCTCGCCGCGCGGGTGCACCACGCGCGCGGGGGCGGCCTCTCCCTTGGCCAGCTTCAGGCCGGTCAGGGAAGCGGGTCCCGCGCTGCCCGTGGCCTCGACGGCGCCCTCCCGCTCGTCGGGGAAACCGGCCAGGATCCGGGCGGTCTCCTTGAACGTGCACAGCGGCGCCCCGCGCGTGGGCGAGACCGGGCGGCCGGCCCGCAGGTCGTCGACCAGGCGCTTGGCGCTCTGGGGGTCCTGGTTGTCGAAGAACTCCCAGTTGACCATCACGACGGGTGCGAAGTCGCAGGCCGCGTTGCACTCGATGTGTTCGAGGGTGACCTTGCCGTCCTCGGTGGTCTCGCCGTTGCCGACGCCGAGGTGCTCCTGGAGCTCCTCGAAGATGGCGTCGCCGCCCATGACGGCGCACAGGGTGTTGGTGCACACCCCGACCTGGTAGTCACCGCTCGGCCGGCGCCGGTACATGGTGTAGAAGGTGGCGACGGCGGTGACCTCGGCCGTGGTCAGGCCGAGCACGTCCGCGCAGAACTGCATTCCGGTGCGCGTGACGTGGCCCTCCTCCGACTGCACGAGGTGCAGCAGCGGCAGGAGGGCGGACCGGGAGTCCGGGTAGCGGGCGATGACCTCGCGCGCGTCGGTCTCCAGCCGGGCCCGGACCCCGTCCGGGTAGGCGGGCGCGGGCAGTTGGGGCATGCCCAGGCTGACGCCCCGCTCCGAAGATGAGGTGGTCACCGGTCGACGCCTCCCATCACGGGGTCGAGGGATGCCACGGCGACGATGACGTCGGCGACCTGGCCGCCCTCGCACATCGCCGCCATGGCCTGCAGGTTGGTGAAGGACGGGTCGCGGAAGTGGACCCGGTAGGGACGGGTGCCGCCGTCGGAGACGACATGCACCCCGAGCTCGCCCTTGGGCGACTCGACCGCCGTGTACGTCTGTCCCGGCGGCACGCGGAAGCCCTCGGTGACCAGCTTGAAGTGGTGGATCAGGGCCTCCATGGAGGTGCCCATGATCTGCTTGATGTGGTCGAGGGAGTTGCCCAGTCCGTCCGGCCCCATGGCGAGCTGGGCGGGCCAGGCGATCTTCTTGTCGGCGACCATGACCGGCCCGGGCTGGAGCCGGTCCAGGCACTGCTCGACGATGCGCAGCGACTGGCGCATCTCCTCCAGCCGGATCAGGAAGCGGCCGTAGGAGTCGCAGGTGTCCGCGGTGGGGACCTCGAAGTCGTACGTCTCGTACCCGCAGTACGGCTGCGCCTTGCGCAGGTCGTGCGGCAGACCGGTGGAGCGCAGGACGGGACCGGTGGCCCCGAGGGCCATGCAGCCGGCCAGGTCCAGGTAACCGACGTCCTGCATACGGGCCTTGAAGATCGGGTTCCCGGTGGCGAGCGCGTCGTACTCCGGGAGGTTCTTCCGCAGTGTCTTCACGAGCTCGCGGATCTGGTCCACCGCTCCGGGCGGCAGGTCCTGGGCGAGTCCGCCGGGGCGGATGTACGCGTGGTTCATCCTGAGGCCCGTGATGAGCTCGAAGGCGTCGAGAATGAGTTCACGATCACGGAATCCGTAGATCATGATGGTGGTGGCGCCGAGCTCCATGCCTCCGGTCGCGATGCACACCAGGTGGGAGGAGAGCCGGTTCAGCTCCATCAGGAGCACGCGGATGACCGAGGCGCGGTCGGGGATCTGGTCCTCGATGCCGAGGAGCTTCTCGACGCCGAGGCAGTACGCCGCCTCGTTGAAGAACGGCGTCAGGTAGTCCATGCGCGTCACGAACGTGGTGCCCTGGGTCCAGGTCCGGTACTCGAGGTTCTTCTCGATGCCGGTGTGGAGGTAGCCGATGCCGCAGCGGGCCTCGGAGACGGTCTCGCCGTCGATCTCCAGGATCAGCCTGAGCACGCCGTGCGTGGACGGGTGCTGCGGGCCCATGTTGACGATGATGCGCTCGTCGTCACTGCGGCTCGCCGTCTGGACGACCTCGTCCCAGTCGCCGCCGGTGACGGTGTAGACGGTGCCTTCCGTGGTCTCGCGCGCGGAGGCGGCGGATGCCGTCGAAGAGGTGGTCCCGGAGGGACTCGATGAGGGGTGGTGGCCGGGCGACGGGTTGGCAGTGCTCATGAGTACGACCTCCGCTGGTCCGGAGCCGGGATCTGGGCGCCCTTGTACTCGACGGGGATGCCGCCGAGGGGATAGTCCTTGCGCTGCGGGTGGCCCTGCCAGTCGTCCGGCATCAGGATCCGCGTCAGGGCCGGGTGGCCGTCGAAGACGATGCCGAAGAAGTCGTACGTCTCGCGCTCGTGCCAGTCGTTCGTCGGATAGACGGAGACCAGCGACGGGATGTGCGGGTCGTCGTCGGGGGCGCTGACCTCCAGGCGGATCAACCGGTTGTGGGTGATCGAGCGCAGGTGGTACACGGCGTGCAGTTCGCGGCCCTTGTCGTTCGGGTAGTGGGTGCCGCTGACACCGGTGCACAGTTCGAAGCGCAGCGCGGGGTCGTCCCGCAGGGTCCTCGCGACCCGGACCAGGTGCTCGCGTTCGATGTGGAAGGTGAGTTCGCCGCGGTCGACGACCGTCTTCTCGATGGCGTTCCGGGGAAGCAGGTCCTGCTCCTCCAGCGCGCCCTCCAGTTCGTCGGCGACCTCGTCGAACCAGCCTCCGTAGGGGCGGTTCGACGGTCCCGGGAGCCGGACCGAGCGGACCAGACCACCGTAACCGGAGGTGTCGCCGCCGTTGGCGGCGCCGAACATGCCGCGCTGGACGCGGATCTCCTCACCGCCCTCGCCGCGCCTGCCGGGAAGGTTCTCCGCCGAGAGGTCCTTCTCCGGGTTCACGCCGCCGCCGTCACCCGCGGCGTTCTTCGCGTCACTCATCGCAGCAGCCCCTTCATCTCGATGGTGGGCAGTGCCTTGAGCGCCGCCTCCTCCGCCTCACGGGCCGCTTCCTCGGCGTTCACACCGAGCTTGGAGCTCTGGATCTTCTGGTGGAGCTTGAGGATGGCGTCCATCAGCATCTCGGGCCGGGGCGGGCAGCCGGGGAGGTAGATGTCGACCGGGACGACGTGGTCGACGCCCTGGACGATCGCGTAGTTGTTGAACATGCCGCCCGAGGAGGCGCAGACCCCCATGGAGATCACCCACTTGGGGTTCGGCATCTGGTCGTAGACCTGCCGCAGCACCGGCGCCATCTTCTGGCTGACCCGGCCGGCCACGATCATCAGGTCCGCCTGCCGCGGCGAGCCGCGGAAGACCTCCATGCCGAAACGCGCCAGGTCGTAGCGGCCGGCGCCGGTGGTCATCATCTCGATGGCACAGCAGGCGAGTCCGAACGTGGCGGGGAACATGGACGACTTGCGCACCCAGCCCGCGGCCTGCTCGACGGTGGTCAGCAGGAATCCGCTCGGCAGCTTTTCTTCGAGTCCCATGGTCAAAGGCCCTTCAGTCCCATTCCAGGCCGCCCCGCCGCCATACGTACGCGTATGCGACGAAGACGGTGAGCACGAAGAGCAACATCTCCACGAGCCCGAAAATCCCCAGCGCGTCGAAGCTGACGGCCCAGGGATAAAGGAAGACGATCTCGATGTCGAAGACGATGAAGAGCATCGCCGTCAGGTAGTACTTGATGGGGAAGCGCCCGCCGCCGGCCGGCGTGGGGGTCGGCTCGATACCGCACTCGTAGGCCTCGAGCCTGGCGCGGTTGTACCGCTTCGGACCGATCAGCGTGGCCATGACCACGGAGAAGATCGCAAAGCCTGCCCCGAGGGCTCCCAGTACGAGGATGGGCGCATACGCGTTCACCGCTCCTCGCTCCTCTCAGTCGGCACTGACTGCTGGCGAGTCGAGCTCACTTCCGCCCCACGCGTCCCCCGAACCACGCCCGCCCCGGCGGAGATCGAGAACATGTGAAGCGGGTCACAAGCCCAACCGCTCCGCATCCTATGCCCGCAGGTCTGTGATCTGCGACACGGGGTATTGCCAAAGCTTTGTGATCTCCACCACCTGACGAACGATCATGAAGCCGGATGAGCAGTGATCTTCACACGCGAAGCGTCCGCGCGGTCACCAGAAGTGACAATTTACCACGTCAGTGCAGGTCAGAGGGGTCGTCTCAATATCAAGAAGGTTCCCCTGCATGCAAATTGGCGCTGGACTCGTTCCCTTGTTAGAGGAGGCGTTCACACATCAGGGGGACGCGAGGCGCGATGTGGACGCGTGCACGCGTTCACGAAGTCCCGGCGCCGCGATCCGGCCGCGATCAGGCTGCGATCCGGTCGTGACCCACCCGCGATCCGCTCGCGATCTCACCGCAACCCGGCCGCAACCGACCACGGCGCGCATTCCGGACGCGTCGGGACGGGTAACCGTTCCGTGACCTCCGCCACACCCTGCGAGGCGACGAGGGAAGAGGGCTTGGCCAATCGTTCCGAGCGATGGTAGGTGCCGGGGCAATTCGGACGTAAAGATGAAAGACCGTGATCACGGGCCCATTACGGCCCGCCCGCAATGTCCGTTACGGCGTCAATAAAGAGCGACACGCCCGGGATTCTCGGCTGCCGTTGAACAACTGTGGCGCAGCACACGTTTCTTGTGGATATGAAGGAGCCCCTGGTACCGGTTGTTCCCATGTCCCACACCGCTCACATACGCAGCCACCGGAAACCCCGCCGCACCGCGCCCTCCACGATGGCGATGCGGGCCGGAGTCGCCAGTGGTGTTCTCAGCACTCTGGCAGTGGCCGGGGCGTCGGCGGCGAACGCCGCCGAGCCGGTGACGCAGACCCTCGAGCTGCCCACCCTGACGGCCGACCTGTCCACCCAGGTCGCCCAGTCCGCACAGGCCACCCAGCAGGCCGCCGCGAACTACCAACTGCAGGCCGAGCGGGACGCCGCCGCGGCCGAGGCCGCCAAGGAGGCGAAGGCCGACCTCGCCGAGGCCAAGAAGAAGGCCGAGGCGAAGAAGAAGGCCGCCGAGGAGGCCCGCAAGGCCGCCGCCGAGCGCGCCACGCGCGACGCGGAGCGCGCCGTCCTCACCGCCGACGCGGGCGCCACGAGCGCGGCGGCCACCGCGGTCACCGCCTCCGCGCCGACCGGCGGCAGCGTCGCGACCGTCATCGCCTTCCTCAAGGCGCAGGTGGGCGACGCCTACGTCATGGGCGCCACGGGCCCCAACGCCTGGGACTGCTCCAGCCTGGTGCAGGCCGCGTTCAAGCAGGTCGGCGTCGACCTCCCGCGCGTCTCGCAGGACCAGTCGACCGTCGGCACCGACGTCTCGCTGTCCAACCTCCAGGTCGGCGACATCCTGTACTGGGGCGGCAAGGGTTCCGCGTACCACACGGGCGTCTACATCGGTGACGGCCAGTACCTGGACGCCGCCAACCCGTCCAAGGGCGTCGTCATCCAGGACCTCTCCGGCTACCCCGCCTCGGGTGCCGTGCGCGTGCTCTGAGCCGCGTCGCCACGAACGGATCGGGCCCGAACGGGCCCGGGTTCGCACGGGCGGGAGGGCCGCTGCCACTCGGTGGCAGCGGCCCTCCCGTTCGCGCGCTCCCCACTCACCCGGACACCCGGCCAAGATGTCCCGCATGCCCGAATCATCACCCGTACGGCGTGCGTTGACGGGGTGACACCGCATCGACCGAGCGCCCTGCGGCGCCGTGGCGGCCCCTCACGGCGCCCCGGACACGCCTCGGCGGCCGAGGGTCCGTCCATCCGGCCCCGGCCGCCCACAGCGCCCCTCACGGCTCCCGCACGCGCGGGACGCCTCACGCCTTCGGCGCCACCTTGCTCAGACCGTTGATGACGCGGTCCATCGCGTCGCCCCCCGTCGGGTCCGTCAGGTTGGCGAGCAGCTTCAGGGTGAACCTCATCAGCATCGGGTGCGTCAGCCCGCGCTGGGCCGCGATCTGCATGATCTTCGGATTGCCGATGAGCTTCACGAACGCGCGGCCGAGCGTGTAGTAGCCGCCGTAGGTGTCCTTCAGGACGCGCGGATAGCGCTGGAGGGCGATCTCCCGCTGGGCCGGCGTCGTCCGGGCGTGCGCCTGGACGATGACCTCGGCGGCGATCTGCGCGGACTCCATGGCGTAGGCGATGCCCTCGCCGTTGAAGGGGTTCACCAGGCCGCCCGCGTCACCGACGAGCAGCAGCCCGCGCGTGTAGTGCGGCTGGCGGTTGAAGGCCATCGGGAGCGCGGCGCCGCGGATCGGACCGGTCATGTTGTCCGGGGTGTAGCCCCAGTCCTCGGGCATCGAGGCGCACCAGGCCTTCAGGATCTCGCGCCAGTCCAGTTCCTTGAAGGAGGCCGAGGTGTTGAGCACCCCCAGGCCGACGTTGCTCGTCCCGTCGCCCATGCCGAAGATCCAGCCGTAGCCGGGCAGCAGCCGGTCCTGCGGGCCGCGGCGGTCCCACAGTTCCAGCCAGGACTCCAGGTAGTCGTCGTCGTGGCGGGGCGAGGTGAAGTACGTACGGACCGCGACACCCATCGGGCGGTCCTCGCGTCGGTGCAGCCCCATCGCCAGGGACAGCCGGGTGGAGTTGCCGTCGGCGGCCACCACCAGCGGGGCGTGGAAGGTGACTTCCCGCTTCTCCTCGCCGAGCTTCGCCTTCACGCCGGTGATGCGGCCGGTGCGGTCGTCGATGATCGGCGCGCCCACGTTGCAGCGCTCGTACAGCCGCGCGCCGGCCTTCTGGGCCTGCCGGGCGAGCTGCTCGTCGAAGTCGTCGCGCTTGCGGACCAGACCGTAGTCGGGGAAGGAGGCGAGTTCCGGCCAGTCGAGCTGGAGACGGACACCGCCGCCGATGATGCGCAGGCCCTTGTTGCGCAGCCAGCCCGCCTCCTCGGAGATGTCGATGCCCATCGCGACGAGCTGCTTCGTGGCGCGCGGGGTGAGGCCGTCGCCGCAGACCTTCTCCCGCGGAAACGCGGTCTTCTCCAGCAGGAGCACGTCGAGACCGGACCTGGCCAGGTGGTACGCGGTGGTGGAGCCGGCTGGCCCCGCGCCCACGACGATCACGTCGGCGGTGTTGTCGGAGAGGGGCTCGGTCACGGCGGGATCTCCCCAAGTTCGATATCTGCGTGCCGACAGGCACTGGACACGGGCAGTCTATGCAGCAGAATTGATCACCCGGCTGAAGGGCTGCCTCCGTGAACCGAGCTCTGCCCGCTGTACGGCTCCGTGTGCCCACCCACGAGGACGCCTTCGCCTGGCACCGGACCTTCGCCGATCCGGACGTCATGGAGTTCCACGGCGGCGAGGCCGCGGAGCTGTCGGTCTACGAGGAACTCACCGCCCGCCAGCGGCGGCACGACGCCGAGCGCGGGTTCTGCCTGTGGACCGTGGTCGACGAGACGGACCGCGTCCTCGGCTTCACGGGCGCCCAGCCCTGGGAGCAGGACTGGGGCCCGACGGGCGAGATCGAGATCGGCTGGCGCCTCGGCCGGGAGCACTGGGGCAGGGGGTACGCGACCGCCGCCGCCCGGCAGACCCTGGAGCGGGTGCGCGCCACGGGCGTCTCGGACGTGGTCGCCATGGTCGACGCCCGCAACACCCGCTCGGCGGCGGTCACCCGGCGGCTCGGCATGCGTCTCGCCGGGACGTTCACCACCCCGGTCTCGCGCCGGGAAGGACACTGCTACCGCCTGGCCCTCTGAAACCGGAGACCCGGAGGAGGCCGGAGGAAACCGGAGACCCGGAGGAAACCGGAAGCCCGAACCACCACTTCGACAACCCATTGTGACTGATTGTCACAGATAGCCACGCATTGCTTCCTGCCGGCGCGTGGCCGGGTCTACCCTGCCGGTACCGCTGGGGGGTGACGTCCGTGCGTGTGACACCCAGGACATCCGACAGGACACCGGAAGTGCGCGTTCCGCGCCTGGTCGGCCTGATGGCCGTGGACGCGCGCGAGTCCGCCCGTGCACACGGCCTGTACCTCGACGCGCCGGACCGGCCGGACTTCCGCCGCACCGTCGTCGACCACGTCGTACGCCAGTATCCGCAGCCGGGCGTCGAGGTGCCCAGGGGTTCCCTGGTCCATGTGTGGTTCGACTTCGGTGAGGGGGACGGCGGAGGAGGGGTGCGCGAGCCGCGCGCCCCCGTACCGCCCGGCGGCGGCCTCCGGCGCGAACTGGAGGAACCCCGTGAACCGGCCGCCCCCTGCGCGGCCGTCCTCAGCCGGCCTTGAAGCCCCGGTGCAGCGCGACCACACCGCCCGTGAGGTTGCGCCACGCCACCTTCGTCCAGCCGGCGCCCCGCAGCCGCTCGGCCAGGGCGGGCTGGTCGGGCCAGGCCCGGATGGACTCGGCGAGGTAGACGTACGCGTCGGGGTTCGACGACACCGACCGCGCGACCGGCGGCAGCGCGCGCATCAGGTACTCGGTGTAGACGGTGCGGAACGGCGCCCACGTGGGGTGCGAGAACTCGCAGATGACGATCCGTCCGCCGGGCCGGGTCACCCGGTGCATCTCGCGCAGCGCGGCGTCCGTCTCCTGGACGTTGCGCAGCCCGAAGGAGATGGTGACGGCGTCGAAGACGTCGTCCTTGAACGGCAGCCGGGTCGCGTCGCCGGCGGTGTAGGGCAGCCAGTTCCGGCGCTGCTTGCCGACCCGGAGCATGCCGAGGGAGAAGTCGCAGGGGACGACGTAGGCGCCGGTCCGCGCGAAGGGCTCCGACGACGTGCCCGTGCCGGCCGCCAGGTCCAGGACCTTCTGCGCGGGACGCGCGTCGACCGCCTTCGCCACCTCCTTGCGCCAGATCCGGTCCTGGCCGAGCGACAGCACGTCATTCGTCAGGTCGTACCGTTCCGCCACGTCGTCGAACATCGAGGCGACTTCGTGCGGCTGCTTGTCCAGGGATGCGCGGGTCACTGTCGTTCGGCCTCACTTGTCCGGGTACGGGGCTGTCTCAGGAGCGGTGTGTATGTCATTGTCTCAGTCGGTCCCCTCTGTCTCGCCGCCCCGCCGCCTCGCCGCCTCGCCGCCCCGGTCGGCCCGTCAGCGACGCCGGTGCACCAGTCGGCCGCCGACGACGGTGGCCACGCAGGTCGACGCCCCATGACGGACCAGCTCGGCCCGGTCCGCCACGTCGAACACCGCGAACCGGGCGGGGCCGCCCGGAACCGGCCCCGGCAGCAGGACGAGCGGCACCGGCGAGAAGGACGGCGGCCCCGGCAGGCGCGCCGGGCGAGCGCCCACCACGAGTCCGGCCCGGCGAACGGCGTCCAGGACCGGTCGGCTGCGCAGCTCGCCCGCGACGGCGACCGTTCCGTGCGCCAGCAGCCGCTGCACCCCGCGGCGCGCACTGGCGCCGCGCCGTGACTCGTCGGCGCGGAAGATCGCCTGCGCCCGCTCCCCGGTGATCGGCTCGGTGCCGAACTCGTCGGCCTCGCGCGGGTCCGGGTGATAGGTGCCTTCGAGCAGCTCGGGCCCGTAGGGGTTGAGCAACCCGGGGGTGAGGATGCCGGGCCACCGCCGCACCCGCGCCTGCGGACGGGCGGCGGCCAGCTCCTCGTACGGGCCGACGGCGGCGACGGTCGCGCCGTCGATCAGGACGGCCAGTTCGGGCGTGGCCTCGGCGACGTGGATCGTGAGCACGGTCGCGTCAGTTCGCGGGGAGCAGCTTCAGCTCCGGGTGGGCCGTGCCGCCCTCGATCGCCGTGGACGAGATGTGCGAGACGACGCGCTCGTCGACCGGGTCGTCGGCCGGGTCGTCGTGCACCACGATGTGCTCGTACGTCGTGCTCCGCTGCGCGGGGACCCGGCCCGCCTTGCGGATCAGGTCGATGATCTCCAGACGGTTGGAGCGGTGCTTGGCGCCGGCGGAGGAGACGACGTTCTCCTCCAGCATGATCGAGCCGAGGTCGTCCGCCCCGTAGTGCATCGAGAGCTGGCCGACCTCCTTGCCCGTGGTCAGCCAGGAGCCCTGGATGTGGGCGACGTTGTCGAAGAACAGCCGGGCGATGGCGATCATCCGCAGGTACTCGAAGATCGTGGCCTGGGTGCGGCCCTTCAGGTGGTTGTTCTCGGGCTGGTAGGTGTACGGGATGAAGGCGCGGAAGCCGCCCGTGCGGTCCTGCACGTCCCGGATCATGCGCAGGTGCTCGATGCGCTCGGCGTTGGTCTCGCCGGTGCCCATCAGCATGGTGGACGTCGACTCGACGCCCAGCCCGTGCGCGATCTCCATGATCTCCAGCCAGCGTTCGCCGGACTCCTTCAGCGGCGCGATGGCCTTGCGCGGCCGCTCGGGCAGCAGTTCGGCGCCCGCCCCGGCGAAGGAGTCGAGCCCGGCCGCGTGGATGCGCGTGATGGCCTCCTCGACCGACATCTTCGAGATCCGGGCCATGTGCTCGACCTCGCTCGCCCCCAGGCTGTGGATGACGAGCTGCGGGAACTCCTTCTTGATGGCGGCGAAGTGCTTCTCGTAGTACTCGACGCCGTAGTCCGGGTGGTGACCGCCCTGGAACATGATCTGCGTACCGCCGAGTTCGACGGTCTCGGCACAGCGCCGCAGGATGTCGTCGAGGTCGCGGGTCCAGCCCTTGGCGGTGTCCTTGGGCGCGGCGTAGAAGGCGCAGAACCTGCACGCCGTGACGCACACGTTCGTGTAGTTGATGTTGCGCTCGATGATGTACGTCGCGATGTGCTCGGTCCCGGCGTACCGGCGGCGGCGTACGGCGTCGGCGGCGGCACCCAGCGCGTGCAGCGGGGCGTCACGGTAGAGGTCGAGCGCCTCTTCGGGAGTGATCCGCCCGCCTGCGGCAGCACGGTCGAGGATGGGCTGAAGGTCGGCCTTCTCGGTCACCGGGCGTCCCTTTCGTAAGGTTCGTAAGGTTCGTGAGGTTCGCAAGGGTTGCAGACGGGCTGGACCAGCCTACGCCAGCGGTCCACGGCACCCGACGTCAGGCCGTGTACGCGCCGATCAGCAGCCCGGCGAACGCGCCGGCGATCAGGAACGGCCCGAACGGTATGGCCGTCTTGCGCCCCGCCCGCCGCGTGACGACGAGGGCACCGCCGTACAGCGCCCCGAACAGGAACCCGGCGAAGGTGCCTAGCAGCACGGTGGGCCAGCCGTACCAGCCGAGGACGGCCCCCGCGCCGAGGGCGAGCTTCACGTCGCCGAAACCCATGCCGCCCGGGTTGACGAGGAACAGGACGAAGTAGCCGGCGCCGAGCGCGAGGGCGCCCAGCAGGGCGGTCGTCCACTCGCCCGCGTGCTCGGGAACGAGGGTGACCAGGCCGAGCAGGGCGAGGGCGGCTCCGGTGAGCGGGAGGGTGAGCGGGTCGGGCAGCCGCTGGACCCGGAAGTCGACGACCGCCAGCAGCACGCCGACCGGCGCGAGCAGCAGCCAGACGCCCACCTCGGGCCGCGTGCCGGTGGCGGCGGCGAGGGCGGCGCAGACAAGGGCGGTGACGGCGACGAGGGCGGTGCTCGAGCCGTACGGGGGCGCCGTCGCACACCGCCCGCACCGGGCCGCTCCGAGCCAGCCCGCCAGGGGGTGTTCCGCGGGGCAGACCGCCCGCCACTCCTCCCCCGCCGGTACGGAGAACCGGTAGGCCGCCCGCGGCAGCAGCGCACCCGCCGCCGCACCCCACAGCGCGGCGGCCGCGACCAGCAGACCGGTCGTCACCCCGTACTCATCCCCGCCGCGCTCGTCCCCGCCCTGCTCATCGTCCTGCTCACCGCTCTGCGCTCATCCCGCCGCGACCGCGCCGCGCCAGGTCGGCAGCAGTTCGTCGAGCAACGCCTCGGTGCGCGGCGGCAGCCCGCGGGCGCCGCTGCGGCCCATGAGGTCGGCGGCGAGGGCGGTGAGCCGTTCCGGGTCGCCGAGGGCGTGAGTGGCGCGCAGCAGCTCGTTCCACAGCCGCTCGTCGACCGGGGCGGTCCGCAGCGCCGCGTCCAGCGCCTCGATGGCCTTCTCCGCGCGGTCCTTCTCCATGTGGAACTCGGAGAGGGCGAGCCCGGTGTCCGCGACCAGCAGCGGGAGCTGGGCGTCGACGATCTCGTGGGTGAGCCAGCGGTAGCGGCCCTCGGGCCGGTCGGCGAGCAGCGGTCCGCGCACCAGCACCAGCGCGTCGGTGAGCAGCCGCCCGCGGACGGCCCGGCTGTCGACGCCCTTGCCCTGGGTCGCCTCGTGGTACAGCGACCGCAGCACGTCCAGGTCGGAGACGACGGACTTGGCGAGGGTGAGCCGCCCGGTGAGGTCCGTGCCGAGGCGGGGCGTGCCGTCGGGGTCGGTGCCGAGCCAGGCGCGCAGCCGCTCGATGAGCGCCTCGCGCACGTCGTCGGTGACCCCGCGCGGCCACAGCGCGGAGGACAGCACGCGCGGGTGCACACCTTCGCGGTGCAGGAGCAGGAGGGCGAGCGCCTCGTGGAGCAGGGCGCTGCGCTCCCCGTCCGGGGTGTCGAGCCCGATGATCTCGTACGGTCCGACGAGGCGCGCGTAGACGGCCGGCCGGCCCTGTTCGCTGATGTCGACCAGGAACGGCGGGGTGTGGACCGGGCCGTCGGGCCCGCGGTCCGGGTCGGCCTCCACGAACAGTTCGACGACCGCGCGCTGTTGGGCGGCGGGCAGGAGCTGCGCGTCGAGTTCGAGGCCGAGGAGCGGCGCGAGCAGCTTGCCCTCCGCGGTGATCTCCATCTCCCAGGCCGCGCCCGGCAGATCGCCGCTCCCGGCGCCGACGAGGTAGCCGATGCCGAGGCGGCTCGCGTCGGCGGCGAGTTCGGCGAGCTTGACGGCGTCGTCGGCGGACGGCTCGGCGGCGAGCAGGACGAGCTGCGGGGCCCAACGGGTGTGCTGGGCCGGTCCGGTGCGCCCGGTGAGGACGGAGTCGTGACCGGCGGCACCCAGCGCGCCGCGTCGCTGCCGGGTCTCGGCCTCCATGGTCTCGATGAGCGCCTCGACGTCGTCGAGGTGGCGGAGCCGGTTGGGGGCGAGCGGGGTCAGGTCCTCACCGAACCCGACGAGGGTGACGGTCATCCGGTCCGACCATCCGTTGGTGGCCAGTTCGGCGGCGACGGAGGCGAACACGGCGGCCCGGTCGGCCTCGCGGCCGCTCAGCGAGACGATGCCGGGGACGGACTCCAGGTTGAGCAGCAGCCGCGAGTCGTCCATGGTGCCGAGGCTGACCAGGCCGGGGTACGGGGCGGCGGTGTCACTGTCCTCGTACTGCCCGGCGTCGTCCTTGGCCAGCATCCAGAACGTCTGGTCCTGCCCGAGCTGCCAGGGCGCCGGCGGCTTGCCGGCCGGCTGGGCGAGCTGGAGGTGCAGGTCGCCGTCGCTGAGCCAGGCCGCGTAGACCGTCGGCAGCGCGCGGGACTCGGCGGCGAGGGACGCGGCGAGCCCGCGCAGCGACCGGTCGAGCAGCCGTACGCCCTCGGGGTCGGCGCCGACGAGCAGCGCGTCCTGGGCGTCCTGGGCGTCCCCCTCCGGCGTGGGCGGCTCCATTCCGCGCCGTCCGCCGATCCCTCCGAACGCCGACTGCCAGAGCGCCTGCCGGCGCCGGTGCCCGAGGGCACCGAGGAGACCGGCGGCGAGGAGCGGCGCGGTGAGCAGGGCTTCGGGCAGGCCGAAGGCGGAGGTGTCCTGCGCGGAGGCGGCGTGCTCCTGCCGGTGACCGGCGTCGTCCTGCGCGGGCGCAGGTGCGGGCTCGGGCGTCGGTGCGGGTGCGGGCCGCTGTTCGGGCAGGGACACCTGCGCGGCACCACTGCCGCCCCCGCCCTGGGCGGTGTCCCCCGTCTTGGCGTAGTCGTGGATCTGCTGCCGCGCCTCCGGCGAGACCTCGGGGGCGTCGTCCGGCATCTCGACGAGGTCGCCGCCGCGCGCGTCGCCGGGCATCTCCATGATCCAGCCGGGCCGGATGAGGCTGGCCTCGGACAGCTTCGAACCGTCCGGCTGCACGCGGTCCTTGTTGAGCTCGAAGATCTCCTTGTACCGGCGCCCGTCCCCGAGGTGCCGCTCGGAGATCTCCCAGAGGGAGTCGTGGTGGCGCCCCTCGGGCGGCTGGATCCGGTAGAACTTCGTGTCACCCTGCTTGGCCGCACCGCCACCGCCGGCCTCGGCGTGCGCGGCGGCGTGGGACGCCTGCTCGGCGAGGGCGGCGGCGGTCCCGGCGGCCTGCTCCTGCTGCTGGGCGAACAGCCCCGGCGTCTGCTGGGCGGCGGCGATGGACTGCTGATTGCCCTCCATGCCCTGCCCCACCTGCGAGAGCCCCGGCGTGAAACTCGCCGCGGCGGCACCCACGAGCAGCAGTGCGGCGACGAGTTGCCGCGCGAGCAGCTGGCTGGGTCCGGCCCCGGGCACCCGCCCCGGCACCCCGACCCCGGACAGCGCGGCCTTCATCTCGACGAGCACACAGGCGGTGAACTGGGCCCAGGCAAGCCAGACGAAGAACACCAGGATGCTCTGGAAGGTGGAGACGGAGACATCCCGCCTGAGCCAATCCATGGGCTCGAAGGTCTCCGGGAACGGCCAGCCCGCCGTCATGGCGAGCGCGAGCGGCACCCCGACGACCAGCACGAGCAACGCCACGAAGGCGAGGAACGCCTTGACGAAGTCCCCGAACGTCCGCTGCCGGATCCGCACGGGCTGCGGCGTCCGGTTCCGCGGAGCGGCGGACCCTCCGCTGCGGTTTCCCGTCGAGCTGGACGAGCTTGAACTGCGGCGTCGTGGCATGGCGGGTGTCCCGGGTCGTGTGGTGTGGGAGGAGTCGGAGTGACGGCCTGAAGCAGAACGAGCTGAGTCGAGCCGATGAGGAAGGAACTGAGCCTACAGAGATCCTATTGACTCGCACCGTCCCCGTCGAAGGGCACCTTCGCCCTCACCACGTCACACTCCCCACATTCCCCACACAACCCGCCAGCTCCTCTCAAGTCCCCTTGCCCTGCCCCTGATAGCTTCGCTCCCGTTACACACAGCCGAACCAGGGGGAGACGTCCGTGGCCCGCCGCGCACCGACCACGACCGCCGCAGCACTCACCACGGCAGCGACCCTGCTGCTGACGGCCTGCGGCGGAGAATCCGACTCCCCCTCGGACGACATCAAGGGCGCGGACACGGCGAGCAGTTCGTCGCCGTCGCCGTCGGCATCCGCGCCCTCAGGGCCATCCGGCACCGAACGCCCCGAGATCACTCTCCCCAGCAGCTTCCGGCTGACATTCGAGGACTGGACGAGCAGCGACCCCGACGAACAGGCCGTACTCGACGACGGCAGGGAACAGCTCCGGGCGGGCTACGCGGCGATCATCGCGAACGACCCCGACAGCGAGGCCCTCGCCTTCTACGACACCAAGGCCGGCCTTTCCCAGGACCGGGAGTGGGTCAAGTCCTACACGGACAAGAACGTCACCGTCGTCGGCGCCCTCCCCGTCTTCGATCCCAAGGCCGCGCTCTTCGCGAAGAAGACGAAGGCGCAGCTCCGGTACTGCACGAACGAAAGCAAGGCCCGTACGAAGAACCGCGAGACGGGCAAGGAAGTGGGCAACCCTGCGGGCACCGACCCCGAGGTCGCCTACACCGTCACGATGCAGAAGAACGACCAGGGCGTATGGCAGACCGTGTCGACCACGTCGAAGCGGGGAGGCTGCGCCTGATGAGCCGACGGAGCACGCGACACGGCAGACTGCTGACCGGAGTCGTTGCCTCAGCCATGACGATCGTTCTCACCGCCACCACCGCTCACGCCTTCGGTGAGGGAGACACCAAGAACGACACGAAGGGCGAGTCCGACGGCAACGGGAGCCTGTCGGCCTCCACGTCCAGCATCCGTATCTCCTACCCGAGCGGAGGAGGAGGAGGAGGAGGAGGCGACAAAAGGGGCAACCTCGCCACCATCGACCCCAACTGGAAGCCGCCGGCCTGCTGGTACGAGCCCGCGTTCACTCCCGAGCAGCTCGAGGAGTTCGTGGACACGGACGGCGGCGGCGACGTCGGCATCCATGAGTCCTGGTACGGCAAGCGGTTGTGGACCGATCATTACCGGGACGGCAAACCGGCCGACAACTTCGACCTCCACGCCCCCACCAACAGCACGGCTGAGGGCTATGAGGACTACAACCTCGGCAAGGACGGCTACTTCTGGCGCGGAGTCGCCCCGGACCCCTCCGACCCGGAATCGTGGGACTGCGGTCGCATCATGTTCTGGGTCGATGCGGGAGACATCCCTGACGACCCGCACGCCCCCACTCCGGAGATGCTCGCCGAGTACGCCTACAACGAGGTCAAGGTCCCCGAGACCGAGATCGAGCTGAAGCCCGAGGCGAAGTCCACGGTGAACCTGCCCACCTGGGTCTGGCTGGACGAGGGCACCTTCAAGGAGGTCACGGTCCGCGCCGAACTGCCCAACACGGGCCTGTGGGCGGAGACGACGGCCAAGCCGGTCGCCCTGCACCTGGACCCCGGCACAGCCGACGCCGAGACCTACCCCGCCTCCGGCGACTGCGAGATCAACGACGACGACTCCATCGGCACCCCGTACACGAAGGGCAACGCCGACAGGACCCCGCCGTGCGGCATCCGCTACCTCCGCGCCACCAGCGGCGCCCCGTACCGGCTGACGGCCGGCATCACCTGGCAGATCTCCTGGGAGGGCACGGGCGGCGCGAACGGCGACCTCCCCGACGGCACCTTCGAAACGACCCAGGACATGAACGTCCAGGAGATCCAGTCCATCAACCGCTGACCACCGCCGTGCGGCATCAGTCGTCCGAGCAGAACAGCCCCTCCGGGCCCCGCACCTCGTAGGCCCGGACATGCCGGCATTCGAGTTCGCCGAGATCCCTGCCGGCCCGCACCCTTTTACGGGCGGTGTCCGGCACATCGATCCCACGCCGCGGGACGGCGGCCTCGACGTGCGCGATGCCGGGACACGCGTTTACGTCCCAGGGAGGACACACCACTTCAAAACCGTGAGCACTACGGCCACCACTGTCCTGATACCGCTCGTTTGAGCGCTCACGTGACACATACCCGCCGACTGCTCACGGTTTTCCGCACGGCACCCACCTCCGGCCCCGCAGCGCAGGGATCGCGGAGATCCCCCGCACCACCCGGCGGGACGCCCTCCGCATCAGGCCCCGTCTGCGACGAGTCGACCATCAGCTTTCCTTCCTGATCGACATGATCAAGTGGAAAACGGACTCCCCCCGTGTCGCTCCTGCCAGCCGAAAAGCCGATGACGCCCTCCCTTCCGATATTCCCATTTACCACAAACCGGGAGCGACCGCCATCGGGTACGATCCGGCGACCCTCCGGAACTTCGATGTCGCAAAGCGACTTCCTGGATACCAGGACGTCATCATTCACGGCACGACCGATGGTCGGATGGTCGCAGGCCAGGTAAACCGCGCAGGACAGAGAGCGGGAGGACATGACGTTCACCCCAACCATGTCCTTGATACGATAAATCGAATACCTGGCTACAACGGCCAACCCGTTCGGATGCTCACCTGCCATTCAGGATCCGCACAACCCGAAGTGATTCAGAACATGGCCAACTCCCTGGGGGTGCCCGTCAAGGCCCCGACCAATGCCGTTGGTGTACCCACGTTCGGGGAGGGGCCCTTCACTCCTACAATCAAAGACGATGGGGTTTGGCTCACCTTTCTACCCATGGTCTGAAACACCAGCGAACACGTGGAGCCCCAATGATTCGACCCGTAGGTTTCTTCTCAGAACTCTCACCCGGCTGGGGACTTCCCGACAACGGCTCGATCAAAGACGCAGTGCGACCGTCCGGTGAGCCGGACGAAGAAAGCCTTGTTTCTTATCTCATGAATGGCACAGGAATCTGGAGTGAGATGAGCGCCGGCCCCGATGTGCTGGACCCCGAAGGGCCACTCCTGCCCGGCATCGGCTCTCTCTACACTGATGGAGAATGGATTTGGCGCGGAGATCTTTCATACTACGTTGCCACCCATCACGTCTCCCTGCCTGCCGAATTTGTCGCTCACATCAGAGAAGCGAATTACTCACCCCCGAAGGTGACAGAAAGCAGGCTCACCGAGATCGCGGTCGAGGATCTCGGCATGGACCTCGATTAAAAACCACAGAGAAGGAAAAGAATTTGGCACTGATGTCAAGTTTCTCATTAGCTGTCCCGGATTCCTGGTGGGAGTTCGACATCCGCCCAGAGGGGCGGGAGTCGACGACGCGCGCACTGGTCGATGAACGGATCCGGGAGTTCCCGGAGTTGGTCCCTTACCGCACCGACCTGACCGCCATGCTCCGCAAGATGGCGAAGGACGCACACGACTCCGGTGCGGTCTACCTGGGGTGCATGGCCGAGAACTTCGACGGCGTCCCGCTCTCCGCCACCGTCACCGTGTCCGTCCTCGGTGCCAAGAACGAACAGGGCGTGGCCCTGTCCACCGATCCCCGGGCCATCGCCGAGAGCCTGGGCACGATCACCGCTCGCCGCGAGGGCGACGCCTGGCGCAAGGTCACGACCGTCGACATCCCCGACGTGGGCACGGCCGCGCGGACGTACGGGGTGGAGGACGTGCCCGTTGCGCGGGGCGACAGCCGTACCCTGCGGATGGTGCTGACCCAGACGTACATTCCCGTGCCGGGAACCACCGAGCAGGTCGTGCTCGTCTCCGGGGCCAGCCCGGTGCTGGACCTCGCCGAGGCGTTCCACGACATCTTCGACGCCGTGACCAGTACCTTCCGCTTCGTCTGAGCCGATCCGAAGAGAGGACTCCGGGCCATGGGCAAGAGCGACCTCGCGCTCCCGCTGAGCGAGATGGAGGACTACGGGCGGCGGCTGCGGTCGCTCAAGACGCGGCTGAACCACACCAAGAAGCTCTTCGACTCCTACAAGGACGACATCGGCGACGGCAGCGTCAATGACGCCCTCTCCGATTTCGAGTCGAACTGGGAGGACGGCCGAGAGGACATCACCCAGCAGCTCGACGCGCTCGCCAGTATGTCCGACGCCGTCGTCCGTGAGTTCAAGAAACTCGACGACGAACTCGCCAAGCAGGTCAAGGAAAAAATGAAAGTCAAGGACGAGCGGGGTGGAAAGGGAGATGAATAGCACCCTTCACCGCCTTCGGCGCACCGCCCCGCGGATGCGCCGTGGGCCCCGGCTCCAGGATGGAGCCGGGGCCCACGGGGGGTGTCACGTCAGTACTGGGTGACGGCCAGGCCGCCGACCGCCGAGAGGCCCTCGGGGGAGACGGAGGCGCCCAGGCCCGCGGTGACGCCGATGGTGCCGGCCTCGGCGTGGACACCGAGACCGCCCGCCCCGGCGTGGACACCGAGACCGGGGTTGGCCGCGGGGCCGACGCCCGCCTGGCCGCCGGAGACGGAGTCCAGATCGGCGTCGGAGATTTCGGCGGTCGCGACCCGGGGGACGAGGTTCATAGCGCGCGTTTCCCTTCGTATCAACAATGAGCGGCGGCGGATTTCGCCGGATTCCCGAATTCGGGATCACCTGCCGGCGAACCGCACGACCTGATCAAAACACGCGAGGAATGAAGTGACCAGCGGCACACGGACCGCATTCCCCAGCCGATCGTCATGGAATTCACGAGTGTGGCGAAGCAGTCGGCCGAACCTCTCACTTCCTCCACTCGTACTCGTCCGTAAGCGGCCCGTCGGCGACCCCCGAAGGGAATGCGAGGCGACTTTCCCGGCATCCGTGCCCGCCGTACGACTCCACGGTGAACGGTGTGCAGATCCTCGGGATGTTCCAGAACCGGGCCGTCCCGGAGCGGCGTCAGAGCGACAGCGTCCGCGCGATGCCGTCCACGATGGCCTCCAGGGGCTCGTCCAGGACCGGCTCCGTCCAGGAGACCAGGAGGGTGACGGCCGCGTCCGTCGTCTCCGGTCGGATGCCGTAGAAGAGGGTGCGGACCACGGGGCGCGGGCCGAGGAGGCGTTTCCTGTCGTCGACCATGTTCTGGCGGATGCGCACGGCGTCGCCGAGGGGCAGCCGCATCTCGCGGACGTCCGGTTCCCCGAAGTCCCGCGCCGACATGGACTCGATGAGCAGGGAGAGGGTCACCTCGGGGTGGGTGTCGTCCGGACGGACGGCGTCGAGCTCCAGGACGGCCGCCACCGAAGGGTGCCCGCTGACGTACCAGCCGAAGGCGCCGAGGGGATCGCGGGTACGGCAGTCGGCCGCCGTGCGTTTGAGGTCGCGGGCCAGCAGACGGGCGTTGCCCCTCTCCCCGTCGCGCTCGTACCGTTCGACGAGGTCCTTCGCCTGGTACTTGGCCCAGTAGTCCAGGTCCAGCGTGCCGGACAGGGGGAACGGGACCCAGTCCTCCGAGCACTCCAGGCCGAGGGTCGACAGGTCGTCGGTCATCTCCGTGGTCACTCCGTCCAGGTCAGCGAGCCGGCGATCGCGTCGAAGAGGCCGGCCATCGCGTCGGCGATCGGCTCCAGGGGCGTGGAGAAGGTGAGCAGCAGGAACTCCGTCGTGCCGGGGACGGACACGTGGTACTCCACCGAGACGGAAGCACGGCCCCCGTCCCCGTCCTTCCCCTTCCCCTCCGCCGAACGCGTCGTTCTGCGGACCCGTACGGCAGTGCCCGCCGCCAGTTCCTCGACGCTGACCTCCGTCGCCGTGGCCGGGTCGGCGTCCTCGGCGAACGCCCGCGCCAGCGCCTGGGGCGGCAGCGGCTCGGCGTGGCGGAGCGGTGCAAGGCTCACCAGCAACGAGGCGGGGATGGTGAAGGGCCCCACCTCCTGGAGGCTGAGGTACAGCTCGATGCCGCCGCCGCGGTGCGCCTTGGCGGCACGGCGGCGCATGTCGGCGCGCAGCTCCTCCTTGAGGTGCGGCGCGTTGTCGATGCCGTGGAACTGCCGCTCCACCAGCGCGTCGATCGCCCCGTCCCGCTGCTCCGGGTCCAGCAGGATCCGGAACCAGCCCTCCGGCAGCATCAGGTGGTAGTCGGCGGGCGGGGCGGTCCCCTCAGCGGGGGCGGTCCCCTCAGCGGGGGCGGTCCCCTCGGTGGCTGTCATCGGGTGCCTGTGCCTTCTCTGGAGGTCTGTTCCGGGGCCGGCCGGTCGAGCAGGAGCCGGCCGCGCAGCTGGTGGATCGCGTACGGCACGGCCTGCAGGGCGAGGCCGAGCGCCCCCATGAGCACCGCGGCGGCCGCCGATCTGGGGGCGGGGTCCGCGATCCGCAGGCCCTGGACCACGGAGAAGAAGGAGCCGAAGGCCATGACGGCGGTGGACGACACCCCGGCGACGGTCCCGGGGAACCGCGCCATGCGACGGGCCGCCCTGCCGGACCCGGGCAGCAGCCCCGTGCCCAGCACCGGGCCCTTGGGCCAGGCTCCCTTACCGCTCAGGCGGCGTTCGGAGACCGACAGTCCGGCGGCCCGGCGCAGCCGCGACCACCCGTCGGCACCGCCCTCGCCGCCGAACCACAGGTCCCACGGGAACACCGCCCGCACCTGCTCCCCGGGGCCCCGGAGCTCCACACCGACCGGTTTCCCCGCGCGGTCCACGACCCGGACCAGTGACGTCACCGCGTGCGGGCCGGACAGCGCGAACCAGTACTCCTGGCCGCCCAGGTCGCGCAGGACGAGGTCCCGGTCCTGTACCCGGACCTCGGTGTCCCGGCGGAACCTGACCGTTGCCCCGGTCCCCCGCGCGGGGCCGGGCCGGACGCGTTCACGGACGACGGGGACGTGACGCCCCGTCCGCAGCCGGGTCCAGGCCCGCAGCGCCAGCCGTGCCACGGGCGCGGCGAAGGCGGTCGCGGCGAGCAGCAGGACGACCCAGGGAACCGTGGTGTCCGAGAAGACGACCACCGTGAACACGGCGAACCAGACGCTCCCGGCGACGGCTCGCACGCCCCAGTACCAGGACGGGAAGGGGCGGCCCGGACCGAGGGAGGCGCCCGCGCCCTTCGAGGCCACCAGGGGATCGTTCCTGTCCCGTACCACGTGCAGCGGCACCCCCGCGGCCCGCAGCAGCCCGGCCACCCCCGTCCGGGCCGGCAACTGCTCGCCCTGCACCGACCGTCGGGGCAGTACGGGCGCCTCGGGCAGCCAGTCCTCGATGTCGAAGCGGCCGATCAGCGCCCCGTTCCCGTCCTGCAGTTGCACCTCTCCCCAGGAGCCGGGGAGGTCGGGTCCCACGCGCTTCCTGCCCCCACCCGCCGCGTCGATGCCCGCTGCGTCGATGAACACAGCGCGGGCGATTCCGGCGCTCCCGCCGACCGGAAAGCGGCGGGTACGGCCGCGGGTGCGCAGGACGAGAGCGCCGTCCTGCGCGAACAGCCGGGAGACGTGGCACCGTTCCAGGCCGGGGCCGCGCGAGGCGGCCGGTCTGAGGGCGGGTTCGGGAATCACCGGGTGGCCCCGTCGTAGAGGGAGGTGACGGTGCCGTAGGCGCCCTCCGCGCCGGCGGTGACGCCGGTGAAGGTGGCGCCCGCCCAGACGTTGGTCTGGCCGGTGAAGTTGTTCAGCGCGCTGCTGACCACGGGGACTTCCCGCGCGGCCGACGAGAGGCCGTCGAGACCGGCGGCCGTCCTGGCGAGATCGGGGTCCAGCGTGCCCGCCGAGCGGGGTGCGGCCATGTTCTTGATCCCGTCGCGCCAACCCTGCTTGGAGAACGCGTTTCCGAGCGACTTCACGCCGTCGACCGTATCCCGGTAGATCGCGGACGGGCTGAAGCCCTCCTTGAGGTTGACCCAGTTGGGCAGCTTCCCCTTGGGCATGTCCGCCATCGCCCGGGCCGCGTCCTTGCCCCGAGGGCTCCCCGGAGCCCCGCGGTTGGCGAGCTTCCAGGCCTTGTTGGTCTTCGTGCCGGACGCCACGGCGTTCTTGTAGAGGTTGCTCCGGGCGAGCGCCTTGCTTCCGGCGGCCACTCCCTTCGCACCCGCCACCGCTGCCCGTCCGAGCCCGAAGGTGGCGACGCCCACGGCGTCCAGGAACACCGACTTCCAGCTTCCCTCACCGCCCAGCGCCAGCACGAGGTCGGTGGCCAGGGCGACGACACTGGCCACCAGGGCGACGGCGTTGGCCACCACGGCGATGACCTGTCCGATGACCGGGATCCATCCCAGGGCCAGGGCGGCCACCCCCGCCCACAAAGCGATCCGTCCCGCCCATTTGGAGATCTCCTTGAGCCAGTCGGCGTTCTCGTGGACCCAGTTCTTGAACTTGTCCTTCCAGCCGTCCTTCAGCCCGTCGTTCTCGATGACGTGGTGGATCGCGTCGGCGGCCCGCTGGGCGGCACGGTCACGGATGCCCTTGGCGGTCTCCAGCGCCTCCTTCGCCGCCGACAGGGCCGAGGACGCCGCCTCCTGCTGCCGGGTGTGCTTCTTCCGGTCCGGATCGTCCTTCGGGGCGTCGTCGGGCAGTCCGTCCAGCGACCGCTTCGCGGACCCCAGGTCCTCGTCGGCCGTCTCGGCGTCCCGCAGCGCCTTGTCGGCCATCTGCTGGGCGCGATGCAGTTCCGAGGCGAACTCGTTGCTGCACACCCCGTCCCGCACCTGGGTGCCGAGCGCGTCGGCGGCCTCGTCGTAGCGTTTGAAGGCCTTGCGGAGCTTGTCACCGGCGCCCTCGGCCGCGCCGCGGAACTCGGTGGCCGCCTTGCCCTTCCAGTTCTCCACGGACGCCAGCGCCCTGATCTCGCGGGCCTCCTTGTCGATGGCCTCGGCGGTCTTGCGCAGCTGCCGTCCGAGACGCGCGATCGTGTCCGGGTCCCCGGGGACCGGGTCGGAGGCCTCGTCGAGCACGGCCCAGCGGTGGCCTGCGGGGCGGGTCGTCACTTCCCTGCCTCCTTCGGCTGCCGCTCATCGGTGCGTCTGAGGGCCTCGGCGAGTTCGTGGTCGAGCGCCTCGTACGACTCCGCGGCGCCCTTGGTGATCCCGTGCAGCCTCTCCAACTCCTCGGTGAGCTGCCTGCGACGGATCTTCCAGTTGCTGCCGAACTTGTCGAAGGCGTCCAGGATCTTCTGCGAGCCCAGGTCGTCGACGGCGTATCCGTCGGCCGGGTTCGCGCGTTCCGCGAAGGTGTCGCGGATGCGCTTCAAAGCGCGGGCACTCTCCTTGATCCGCTCTATGTCCGCTTCCTGATCTCCCACGGTGCTCCTCCTTCGGCCTTCGACCCCTCAAGTCCTTCAGTCCCCGGCCCCCGGCCCCCCGGCCGTCGCCTCAGCCGACCGCGTTCTCCGCCACCGCCTGGCCGCGGACCACCACGTCGCCGCCGTAGAACATCCCCGTGAACACCGGGGAGTAGGTGAGCTGGACCTCGACCTCCACCGCGTCGGCGTTCGCCGCCACGCAGTGGGTCCCCGCGATGTCCGCGCCGGACATGTCCATCTCGCGGGCGAAGGCCTTCACCCGGGCGTCGCAGTTCTCGTAGTTGATGGGCGCGGGCCCGCCCTCGTTGTCGTAGAGGGCCTCGCGGTCGATGTCCTGGGCGGCGTAACGGGCGGCCTGTTCCGCTATGTCGGCCGCGCGCTCGCGCTTGGAGATGGACAGGCCGCCGTCGATGACGAAGGCCGAGAGGGAGAGGAAGACCAGCGCGAAGACGATGACCGCGCCGGCGCCGGAGCCGCGGTCGTCGAACCGCGCCCCGCGATCCGTCAGCCACGTGCGTACGTGTGCCCTCACGCCGTCCTCCGGTACGGGTCCAGCGGTGAACTGAAGCTCGCGGACAGGGTCGTCGGGATGTTCAGGCCCAGCATGGCCAGGCCGCGCACCTCGCAGCTCACCTCGACCGTGAAGAGGGTGTCCGGTTCGAAGCCCTGACTGGTCTGGGCGACGGTCACCGGGCCCGAGCAGATGTCCGCGAGGTTCGCCTCGGCAGCCTTGCGCGCCTCGGACATCGCCCGCACATGGTCCTTCTGGATGGAGCCCGCGCGCGCCGCGTCCCGGGCCGCGCCGTCCAACGCGCCGCGCCCGCTCACCAGTTGGCCGAACGCCACCAGCACCAGGATGAACAGGATCATCACCGGGGCGAGGATCACCACCTCGACGGTGGACAGGCCCCGGTCGTCCACGGACTCCCGGCGCTTCGACCGAAGGGGGGAGCCCATCTAGTTCTCCCCTTCTTCCACGAAACGTTCCACCGGCCCCGCCGACCGGGCGTGCACCGTCAGGTCCAGCCCCGGGAACACCGTCGGGATGCGCGCCGTGATCTCCACGCCCACCGTGTCCTGCTCCGGCTGGAGCATCCTCACGTCCGGCGAGAGCACCAACTGCGGGCCCAGTTGCCGGATGTAGCTGTCCACCACGTCCCGGGCCTCACCCCGCCAGCCGCCCGGCTGGTCGTGCGCCGTCGCCCGCGCCTTGCGCGCACCGGCCTGGGCCGCCGCCTGGGCGACGTGGTCGGCGAAGAAGTACAGCGCGAACTGCACCGTCGCGAAGATCATGAAGAACAGGACGGGCGTGAGCAGGACGAACTCGATCGCGGTCATGCCGGAATCGCCGCGGGCGGAGGCGGCCTCCACCCGTCGGCGTACCCAGCGACGTACGCGCACCGGCATTCCCCGTTCCCGTCCTATTCCAGCCCTGTCCCCGACCTCGGCGTCCGTACGCTCAGCAGGTGCTGCCCGCGTCCGCGCCCTTGATGCAGTCGCCGACCTTGTTGGCGCCCTCGCTCAGCGCGGCGTTGATGATGGCGGCCACCACTCCGACGATCGCCACGACGACCGCCGAGATGATGACCCACTCCACGGCGGAGGCGCCGCGGTCCAGTTCGCCGGAGCGGGCGCGCTCCACGCGGGCCCGCATGAAGGTGACCAGGAAGTCGACGGCGGGGATGCCGGTGTGGAAGGTACGTCGGTTCATGACGCGTTGTCCTCTCGAGTTCGGTTCACGGATGCTCTGACGTACGGTTCACGGATTTCGGTTCGCGGTCTCGCAGTGCGCACTTCGCTCCTCGTGCTCCTCACGCCTCTCGCGTCGCGCGATTCACGGTTCACGGCCCTCACACCTGGAACACCCGCATCGCCGCCGGGAAGATCAGGAACACGAGGAACCCCGCGCACAGCAGCAGTTGTGCCACGAGCATCGACTGGGACTTCTCGCCCGCGCTGCCCTCGATCTCGGCGAGTTCGCGGTGCCGCATGGTCTCGGCGCGGGAGGCGAGGGACTCGCGTACCTTGGCGCCGTCGTCCGCGACCAGGGCCAGCGACGCCGACAGGTCCTTCAGCTCCTCCACGCCCAGCTCCTCACCGAGCTGCCCCAGCGCCTGCCACTGGCTGAGACCGGTGATACGGGCGTCGGCGAGCGCGTTGCGGATGCGCTGCGTCGCCCAGCCGTCGGACACCTCGGCCGCCGCCATCAGTGCCTCGGGGAGGCCGCGCCCGCCGGCCAGGCTCATCGAGACCAGGTCCAGATAGGCGCCGATGACCCGGCGCAGGTCGCGCCGCTTCTCGGCGGCGTCCCGGCGTACCTCGAGGTCGGGCAGGAAGAAGAAGACGACCGCGCAGAGCAGGGCCAGCCAGACCGGGACGATCGGGCTGCGGCTGAAGCCGAGGGTCCAGACGACCGCGAAGAGGAACGGGCCGAAGAACAGTCCCCCCGCCGCCAACAGCACCTTCGTCGCCAGGAACTTCTCCCAGCTGCGTTCCAGCACCGCCAGGTCGGCCCGCAGCGAACGCTGCTCCCAGCCCTGCTGGAGGTAGAACTCGGCGATGCGCGAGCCCACTTCGGCGCGCAGCGATCCGAAGCGGCCGGTGTCCTTCGCCGTACGCGCCGACTCGTACGCCGCCCCCCGCGCCCGCATCGCGTCGATCCGGGCGACCTGGGCGACCGCGCTGCGCTTGGTGGGCATCAGGGCCCGGACCAGGACGTAGACGCCCAGTCCGAGGACCGCGCCGACGGCCACCGGCATCGTCAGTTCGTCGTTCACCGTCGTACCCCCTCTTCCTGCTGGTACGACCCGTGCTGCTGCGACGGGCCGGTGCCGGGCGTCCGGGGACGGACGAACTGGACCGACGCCTCGTCGCGCACCAGGAACCGTTCGGGTGTCTCGATGGTGGACAGCTTGCGCAGCCACCAGAAGCCGAGCGCGAACAGCCCGCAGACACAGGCGAGTACGAGCTGTCCGACCGCCGTGCCGTACGGCTCGACGAACTCGCGGTTGAAGATGGCCAGTCCGAGGACGAACGCGATCGTCACCGCGACCACGATCTGCACCGACCGCCGGGTGGAGGCCCGTTGGGCCATCACCCGCTGCCGCATGTCGACCTCCTCGCGCGCCGACTTGGCCAGCGCGCCCAGCACCTGGCGCAGACCCGGGCCGCGCAGCCGGGCGTTGAGGATGAGCGCGGCGACGATGATGTCGGCGGAGGCGTCGTCGATCTCGTCGGCGAGATGCTGAAGCGCCTCGGGCAACGGGGTACGGGAGCGCAGCCGGTCGACGAGCGCGTCGAGATGGGGGCGCAGGACGGGAGCGGCGGCCCGCGCCGACGCCGGGATGGCCTGCTCCAGGCCCACCGCGCCGGCGATGGTGTCGCGCAGCGACTCCGTCCAGGAAGCCAGGGCCTCCACCCGCCGCATGGCGGCCCGTTCCTCCGCGGCCCCGCCGAAGAGCCGGTCCCAGAAGAAGACGAGGACGGCTGCGGCGGCGCCGGCGACGGCCCAACGGGTCAGCAGCAGCACGGCGAGTCCGACGATCGCGGCGAGCGATCCGCGCTGACCGGCGAACCGGATCAGCTCGGCGGCGCGCTCACTCGTCTTCTGCTTCTCGTGCTCGGGCTTGGCGGGCAGTCCGCGCACGGCGACGACGAGGAGGGCGAGTCCACCGCCGACGGCGACACCGCACGCGAGCGCGTACAGGACCGTGGTGGAGAACAGCCCGCCCATCGAGCCGAGCGAACCGAGCGCGACGGGGTCGAGGGGGTCGACGGTGTTGACGAGATCGGTGGTCGTACGGGTCACCGGGTCACCCCCACGTTCCGCTGGGCCGGTAGCCGTGGGCCATCAGTTCCTCCAGGCAGGCGATGGGGGCGTGGGCCGCGACCCGGCCGTCGGGCGTCCGGGCGAACACCTCGCTGGACAGGACGCGTCCGTCGACGCCGTTGACCTCGCGGACGGAGGTGACCATGCGCTGGAGCCGGCCGCCGTTCTGGAAATCGTTGCGCCGTTCGATGAAGACGACGAAGTTCACGGCGCCCGCGATCAGCATCTGGCTGGCCTCGATGGGCAGTCGTTCCGACGCCTGCAGGGCGTAGGTGGAGATGCGGTTGAAGACCTCGCTGGAGCTGTTGGCGTGGATCGTGGACAACGAACCGTCGTTGCCCTGCGACATCGCGTTCAGCATGGTCACGATCTCGTCGCCGAGCACCTCACCGACGATGACCCGCGAGGGGTTCATACGCAACGAGCGTCGTACCAGTTCCGCCATGGAAATGGCGCCCTGCCCCTCGGAGTTGGGCAGCCTCTCCTCGAACGCCACGACGTTGGGGTGCAGTTCGGGGAAGGAGTCGAGGCCGAGCTCCAGGGCACGCTCGACGGTGATGAGCCGTTCGTGCGGCGGGATCTCGTTGGCGAGGGCGCGCAGCAGCGTCGTCTTGCCGGCGTTCGTGGCCCCCGCGATCATGACGTTCTTGCGGGCGCGCACCGCACAGGCCAGGAAGTGCCCCAACTCCGGTGTGAGCGTCGCGTTTCCGACCATGTCGGAGATGAACACCTTGCCCATGCGGGCCCGGCGGATGGACAGCGCGGGCCGCCTGGTCACATCCATGACGGCGGACAACCGTGAACCGTCCGGCAGTCGCAGGTCGAGCTGCGGGTTCGCGGAGTCGAAGGGCCGGGAGGAGAGACCCGAGTACGCACCGAGCACCTGGATGAGCTCGATGAGCTCCTCGTCGGTCTCGGCGACGGGCTCGCCCCGCACCTCGCGCCCGTCCGCGTAGCCCACGAACACCTGGTCGTAGCCGTTGATGTCGATGTTCTCGACCTCGGGGTCGTCGAGCAGCGGCTGGAGTCGTCCGACGCCGAACAGTGCGGCGTGCACGGCGGCCGCGTACTGCTCCTCGGTCTCGGCGTCCAGCGGAGTACGGCCCGCGTTGATCTCGGAGCGGGCGTGCTCCTCCAGTATCTGCGCTATGACGGCCCGCGCGAACTGCCGCTCGTCCTCGGTGGACATCGGCGTGACGCCGTTGACCTGGTCCAGGCGCCGCTGTTCGGCGATGCGGTCACCGGCGTCCTGACGGAACCGCTTGACCAGTTGATGGTCGACAGCGGTCATCGCCCGGCTCCGGCCCGGCCGTCGCCCTGCGGGCTGCCCTGCTGACCGGGCTGGTGCTGCTGGGCCGACGGTGCGTACTGCCCCTGCTGCTGGGGCTGGTGTTGCTGCTGGGGTTGCTGATGCTGCTGGGGCTGTGCGGCGTGGGCGGACGCGGTCCAGGCTGCCCCGTACTGCTGGTACAGGTCGGCGGTCACCTTGCGGGCGGTGCGGATCAGCAGCGACTTGTCGAGCCGGCCCCGCCTGCGGCCCGCCAGCTGCTCGGCGCCGGACGCGTCGTCGGCGAGGGTGCCGACCACGCGGGCGCCGGTCTGGGCGTGCACGAGCATGTCGTTGACCTGGGACGCGAGCTTGGCGGCGTCGCCGGTGTCGGCGATCAGGACGACCCCGACCATCGGGCCGCCCGGCCCGGCGACCCGCGAGCCGCCGTGCAGCTTGCCGGCCAGGGCCGCGGCACGGTCCCGGACCCGGGCGAGCGCCTCCGGTTCGGTGCGCGAGACGAGCAGGACGAGGGAGGCGTGCGGGAACAACTCGACCGCCGGTGTGTCGCCGCTGATCCGCCCGCAGTCGGCGATGACGTCGGCGGCGGCGTGCGGGGAGTCGGCGAGGGAGGCGAAGGCGTGCCCGAGGGTCGGCCACAGCCCGGCGAGGCCGGCGGCCTGCTCCGAGTTGCCGAGCCCGACGAGTACTTCGAGTCCGCCGCTCAACGGCTGGACGTGGTCCCACAGTTGGTCGGGCACCAGCCCGCGCCGCGCGGTGGCCGCGATGGACAGCATGCCGGTGTTGGGGTTGAGCGGTCCGCCGTGCGCGGCGGCACTGCGGTAGACGAGGTCACCGCCCGCCGGGTCGGTCTCGGCGAGCAGCACACGCCGCGGCCAGACCGCCGCGAGAGCGACGGCCGCGGTGGTGACGCCGGGAGAACCCTTGTCGGCGGCGAGGGCGATCAGGGCCATGAGTGGGTGTCGCCTTCTCAGTTGCCGGGGACGTGCACGATTGCGACCTCACCGGCGGCCGCCGCCGAGGCGAGCGCGGCCGCGTCGGCCTGGTCGACGAGGAGCGTGAGCGTTGTACTGCCGGTGCTCAGGGTGGCGTCGCTGTCGTTGGCGACGGTGTTCACCCGTGCGTTCTCGACGAGGCCGCCGGAGGACGAACCGGCCGTGCCGGACTCGGCGTCATCCGTGTCCCTCGAGCCGGTCCTGGTGCCGCCGACCCGGTAGGCCGCCACGACGTCACCGGGCTTGATGTCTCCCGGGTACTGGCCCTCCTTGAGGGCGAGCCCGACGGAGGCCTTGCCGGCGGGCAGGCTGCTCTTCGCGGCGAACATCTGCCCCTGCACGACCGTGTCCTTGTAGATCGTGGCCTTGGCCTTCAGGGTCTTGAGCGTGTCCAGCTGCTCCCACCGGATGTAGTTGATGCCCGCGTCCTCGGCGACCATCACGGAGGTCACGTTGCTGTCAGTGACGGACTCTCCGGCCTGGATCTCGCCGGTCACCTTGACGACCTCGATCCGGTCCCCGACCTGGAGCACCAGCATCGTGGCACCGAGTGCGCCCACCAGGATCAGCAGCACCGCGAGCGCGGCCAACGCCGGCTTGCGCTCGCGAGGCGCCGTGGGAAGCCGGTCGCCGACCGACGGCTGAGCCGGAACCGCGGAACGCCCCGCGCCCGCCCCCGTACGCTCCTGGATCTTCACGCAACCGCTCCCCGTACACCCAAGATGATGATCGCCAAGTACCCCGAGAACTCGGACACTTCACCCACGCCCACTCGACCGCAGACATGCGGGACGCGCCGGGCTTACCGGCCCGACCCGGGCCAATAACCAGCACAGAGGCGAGTGTCAAGCCATGGCACCGTACCAGCCACACATGACCCCCTCAAGGCACACCCAACGTCACGAACACCACAGGGAACGCCGCTGTCCGTCTGCAACCGCAGCGTCAATTGCAAACCGGAGCACCCCTGTTGAAAGATGCGCGAACGAACAGGCCACCACATGTGCGAGAGCGAACCGACGAGGCGCCCAAGTACCCACCGCAGCAACCCGATCCCACACGCCCCGCCCATGAGGCCCACACGATTCACTCACGAGGCCCCGTACCGACCGTGCCATGATCTCCGGTCCGATCGATCAACTCGGCGACCGGCGCGCCGCCCGCCCCCACGAACTGCGCAAGCCCAAGGAGCCCTCCGATGAAGCGCATGAAGCGCACAGCGCCCCTGGCCGCCGCCTCCGCAGCCGCCCTGGTACTGACCTCCGTACTGACGGCCTGCTCCAGCCCCGAACCCGACGCCACGGTTGCCGAACCGGAGAGTTCACCGTCCGCATCCCGGGCGAAGGAACTCACACCCGACCAGCAGCTCGCCAAGCTCATGGTCGCCGAGGCGGACGTCTCCGGGTACAACGTGGAGCCGCCCTCCGACGACTTCGTCTTCGCCAAGTCCCAGGACGACGTCACCGTGGACAAGCCGGCCTGCGCCCCACTGGCGTACGCGTTGAACCAACTCCCCTTGGGAGAACCGAAAGCCGACCTGACACGGGTACTGTCGAACACGGGGAGCGGGTCCAACGGCACGCACACCTACATCACGCTCACCACCTACGCGTCCGGCGGCGCGAAGACGGCGTTGGCCGGCCTGGGGAAGGCGGTGGACGCCTGCGGCTCCGGTTTCACCGCGAAGGCGGACGGCACGAGCGCGTACGACTCGGTCACGGCCGAGGAGCCGACGGAGGAGACGGGCGACGAGACCCTGGCCTTCGCGTCGAAGATGACCTTCCGCGGCGCGACCCACACCCTGCACACCCAGGCCGTACGCAACGGCGACGTCCTCGCCGTCTTCTTCTCCGTCAACGGCCTCGCCATCGCCAACAGCCGTCCGAGTGACGCACAGCTGGAACCAGCAGTGGTGAAGGCCCAGAACGCGAAGCTGAACTGAGCCGAGACCGTCTGCGGGCAACCAACCCTCCGCGCAAGCTCCCGCTACCTCCCACAATGGAGACACAGCACGTCACACGGGTCCACCAGGTCCTCAATTGGCCAGGAATTCCGTGAAGTTCGCTGTGGCGAAACCGGGAAGCTCACCGATAGCGTCGTTGCCCGTGACCACACATCTGTCCCACGGGGGAGCCACTGTGAAGCGCCGCACACTGTCCGCCGCTGCCGCGTTCACCGCAACCGCAGCCCTACTGCTGACCGCATGCGGGAGCGGGGACGACAACGGCAAGACCGCTGACAAGATCGCCGGGGCCGACCAGGGCACAGAGAAGCCGACCAAGTCGGCGGAGCCCTCGGGAGCCCCGGCAGAGGACAGGCCGGACGGCGTGGACGTGTCGCTTCCCAAGGACATGAACCTGGTCTTCGACTGGGAGAAGCCGAAGAACGAGAACGAGGCGGCCGCCATGGACGACGCCGCGAACTACCTTCGTGCCATCTACCGGGGTGTCGACAAGCGCACGACCGAGGACGCAGCTTTGATCGCCTACTCGACAGGCGATGGCCTGAAGTACGCGAAGACGCAGATCGGCGCCAGGCTCGAAGGCGACTGGACGGCAACCGGCACCCGGCGCCACTACCAGGCCACCACCCGATCCGCGTCGAACGGCAACTCGGTGGAGGTCGCGTTCTGCGTGGACTCAAGCAAGTTCTACTCCAAAGAGGTCAAGACCGGAAAGGTCCTGAAGGGCACACCCAGCATCACGGACTTCGACTACTTCAAGATCATCATGGTCAAGCTCCCCACCGGAGAAGGTCTGTGGCAGGCGTCCAAGGTGTACGTCGAGGCGAAGGCGGCGAAGTGCCAATGACCAGGTCACGACGTACGGCCCTCAGCACCGGCGCGGCCGCCCTCACGCTGGCCCTGGGCATCGCCCTCGCGGAACCGGCCTACGCGGGAGAGCAGCCGAGTAACACCCAGGGCTCCAACACAGAACAGTCGGGTGGCAGTGACGACACCGGCATCTACGCCGCCGCCCGGATCACGTACTCCGGCTCCGTCGCCAAGAACGGCAGCACCGGCAACGTGACGTCCTCCGACGTCAACTGGACGCCACCACCCTGCTGGTACGCCCCCTACCTCGGCGCCGAGGACTTCAAGAAGAAGATGTCCAAGGACATCGAGAGCCAGATGAACGCGCCCGGCATGGGCGGCCACGCAGGCGCGGCGCTCGGCGAGTTGCAGCGCCACTACGAGGACGAGTACGGCTGGACCGACACCCCCGGCTACAAGGACTACAACGTCGAGAAGGACGGCGAGGGGATGTTCTGGGCCGCCGTCGAGAATCCCAACGAACCAGACCTGCTCAAGCGGAGCTCCTGCAACGACCTCCCCTTCTGGGTCGACAACGGCGAGGCCCCTCCGCCCCAGTACGAGGAGGCCATCACCCCGGAGATACTCGCCGCCCTCGCCTACCAGCACATGCAGCTCCCCGACACCGAGGTGAGCCTCGCCCCCGAGGAGACCACCAAGGTGAATCTGCCGACCTGGGCCTGGCTCGACAGAACCGTCTTCGACGAGGTCCAGGCCACGGCGGCCCTCAACGTCCCCGGCTTCGCCCTCCAGGCCACGACGACCGCCAAGCCGGTGTCCCTCACACTGAAGCCGGGCACCGAGGACGCCGAGACCTACCCCGCCTCCGGCGAGTGCACCATCAACGCCGACGACTCCATCGGTGAGCCCTACGCCAAGGGCAAGGCCGACCAGACCCCGCCCTGCGGCATCACCTACCTCCGCTCCTCCGGCGACGGGACCTACACTCTCCAGGCCACCATCACCTGGGAAATCGCTTGGACCGGCACCGGCGGCGCCGGCGGCGACCTACCCGACGGCACCTTCGGCGCCGACCAGGCAGTGACTGTCCAAGAGATTCAGGCCATCAACCGTTAGACCTGCTTAGAGCCGACCACCGGAACAGAACCCATCACAGGAGACCCAGAAAGGTCACGGCAGGCGGCCCGGCTCTCATATCGAAACCCATCCGCACCCGGGTATTCCAGCCCACCAGGTATTTCTCTACGCAGGCGACCCGCGCGGGGTTCCGCAGCCCTTCTGTTTCCCGGCATTGCAGCCGGAGGCCGGTGACCGGGAGGAAGAGCAATGGCGTCCCGTCGAGTGATGAGGGGATCAAGGCGCGAATCCGCAGGTCACCGTCGACGTCAGGGCTCTCCGGGCGTGAGATCAAGTGGCGCCGTGCCAGCCTGTGATCGAGCGGAGGCTTTTCCGTGGCCGCGCGGGTCGGACGCTGCGGTCTCGTACGTGGGCGGTGCCGGGACATGCGCCCGCGCCCTCGGCGTGACACACCGCCCCGGGAGCGCGAGCACTTTGGCCCGCCACTGTCCTGATGTCGCTCGTTTGAGCGCTCTGGTGACACTTTCCCGCCGACTGCTCACGGTTTTCGGCAAGGCACCCGTCCCGGCCCCGCAGAGTCGGGACCGGGAAGGCCCCCCCACACCACCCGGCAAAACGCCATCAGCCCCTGTGCGAGTCAGGCTGCTGCGATCTGTTCCCCTGCCTTCAGTACGTCACGGCGCCGCACCACAAGGAGAACCGCGCTACCCGGCAGCAGGGGCGTGAACACCAACGTGATGAGCATGGACAGCGTGGTGACGGGCGGGTTCTCAATCCACTCCGTTGTCAGCACCAGGGCCGGTTCCTGTGCAACGGACACCTTTTGGGAGCGCAAGTCGTTCACGAGCGACTGTGACGGCAGCCAGAACACCAGGAAAGCCAGACATGTCCTCAGGACCCTGAGGGGACAGGATCACCGGTTGAGCAGTGCTTCCGCGATCGCGACGGAGGACGGCGCGAGCGTGGTCTCGCCGTCGTCGATGTCCCACAGCGAGTTCTGCAGCAGCCGCCCGAGCGTCCAGCCGGTCGCGCGTGCGCGGTCCAGGCCGAGGACCTCGGTGAGCAGGTCGAAGCGGCGCCGCACTACGCGCAATGCATCGCCCTTCGTAACGACGTCATCCCACCTGCTGTCCAGGGCGGGCCAGAGGTCGAAGCCCGGGTCCCCGGCGAGCGGCTCGGGATCGATGGCGAGCCACGGCTCACGCTGCGCGGCAAGAACGTTGTCGTAGTGCAGATCCCAATGCAGGATCCGGTCTCCGGGCTCGCCGACCAGTTCGTCTACCTCTGACGCCCAGCCGCGCAGGAGTCGCCGGTCTGCCGGGTCAGTCAGAGCCGCGACCGCCTCGGGAACCCGCTCCAGCATCTCAGCGGCCATATCGCCGAGGCTGCGCAGTCCCTGCGGCGCAGGAACGCAGACCAGTCGGGCCTGAAGCTCGGCGAGGATGCCCATCGCAACGTCGTCGTCCTCGACCGAGGCCAGAGTGCGGGCGGCGTCCAGCCGCTCCAGGAGCATGGTGCTGCTCTCGGGATCGTGGTCGAGCAGCCGCACCGTCCCCTCGCCGTTCCAAGTGCGCAGCCCGATGAGTGCGGCGGTGGTCTCTTCTCTGGGCATCTGCAGTTTGAGGACCGCGCGCGTGCCGTGCTTACGCAGCACCGGCAGCACCAGTGAGGCTTCCCCCGCCCGGACCGCGCCGTCCCGTTTCAGCTCCCAGCGGTCCAGGCGTTCCGCAGCGAGCGTCGGCAGTCCGGCGATCCAGTCCCTCCCCTTCTCGCCGAAGCCTCTGGTGTACGAGATCGCCAAGGACTGAGGGATCTCGACCGCTTCTAATGTGCTCACATCATGTTTCCTTCAAAATTGTGTGTCTCACTGCAACCTACCGGAGCACAGCGGGCGGCCATGCCGTCGTCGGCCTTCACCAGCCGTCTTCCGAAATAGTTCACACGCGATCAGATTCAGGTCTTCTTGAGGGGTCTCCGGTAGATGAGGCCGCAGGACAGAGAGACGAGAGCGTCGTGCAGGTCGAGGCGTCCTTTCCCACGGACGGCCAGGCGTTTGAAGTGATGCAGGAGCGAGAAGCTCTGCTCGACGACATAGCGGAGCTTGCCCGAACCCCTGGTGTTCGGGGCGCTCTTTCGGGAAATCACCGGCAGGCTGCGACGTCGGCGCAGCTCGCGGCGGTTGCGGTTGCTGTCGTATCCCTTGTCACCGAGCAGGGCGTCGGGTCGGCGCCGCGGTCTGCCGGTCTTCCCGCGGTCGACCGGTGACGGGCCGGTGGCCTCGCCCCCTTTTCGCGCAGGTGTGGGAGGCATCCACACAGGTCCGGGTCCAATCCAGTTCGCCGGCCGCGTGCAGTGCGGCGAGCAGGAGGCGGTGCAGCTCCTCGAAGACGCCGGCCTCGTGCCACCGCCCGAGTCGTCGCCAGCAGGTCTGGTCGGAGCCGGACCCCGACTCCGACCGAATAAGCCGACGTCCAGGGCGTCTCAGTCGTGAGGAAATGACCCGTATGGCCGAGCAAAACCGAACCGTGGAATCCGATGAACAACGGGCCGCCGAGCCCAACTCATTACTCAAGAGCGGTCGACTCCTGGTTCGGCCAGTGGTCAGTCGGGGCCGGCTCAGTCGTGCGGGACCTCCTCAGTCATTGTCTCCTTGAAACGCCACGAGCCCCGGTTTCCCACCGCCTCTGCCCGTAGGCCCGCCTCCCAGGCGATCCGGGCTGCGCGACCCTGTGACAGGTCGGGATACGCCTCGGGCTCCACCTTGATACAGCCACGCCGGTCCACGGGGTGGGTTCGCAGCGCCTCTCGCAGCTTCTCCTCCTGCTCCACCTGCGTGGAGTGGTTACGGGTGACGGTCTTGTACCCCTTCTTCAACCGACCCGGGCCCCGTTTCCGGGTATCCCGGCTCCTTGCGGTGTCCGAGCCCCGCCAGGTCATCCAACCGACGGAGCCGAGTGCCGTGAGGGCGAACGCCGCTGAGCCGAGCGCCTCACCAGTGGCGTCCGCCTGGCCGGGTGCCCGGGGGCGGATCTCCCCCTTGGGATCCTCGATCACCGTGACCACCTGGCCGACGTCATATCGATCAGATGTCGCTTTCATCGCGGGACCCGGAACTGCGGTGCCGTCCTGCCGTTCCAACGCGTAGTTGTAGTCACGCCCCTTGCGCCCCTTGCGCCCCTCGGCAGCGTCACGCCATTCCCTGACGACGGTGGCTGCGACCTCCTCACCTCGCTGCTGGAGGGTGAGGTCCTCGCGCGCCATGTCTGCGACATACACGGACATCAGGGATGTGGCCGCGATGAACAGCGTCGCGTAGGTGCTGGACTCCCTGGCTCCCAGCTCCCGGATCAGCACGATGAGCAGCACTCCGTGGGCGATCCACAGGGGAGCGAGCAGGCCAGGTCCGAAGTTCTCGACCAAGACGAACATTCCCGCGATCACAGCGAGCACGTAACACCCGATGCCTGCCGCCAGGGCGACGGGACACCGAGCTCGCCTGATCCGCCCCTCGTCCTCCGCGCTCTCACTCATGACTGTTTCTCCCCTTCTTCGCCTACCAGTTCGCCATCCCTTGGGGCGACCAGGACGGTTGCGTAGCGCCCAGCACATCGACGCCACCAACTACGCCATCACGCAGAGGAAAAGTCGTTAAATTGACACACCCGACACGGGTCACCACGGCCGCCACAAGGTCCGGCTGACGTGGGGGCGCGCCGGCAAGACGATGCGCCCCTCGGCGAGCCGGCATGTCCAGGTGGAGTGAGGAGGGAAACTTGTCACATCACCCACCGCAGCGAGCACGCGATGGCATCGCACAACCGCTCCATCGGGCCAGACATTCCGGTGAGAGGTGCCGAGAAGGATAGCGTCAAGTAGCCCGCCCCGCCGGGCACAAGGACATGGACGCTCAACGTCGTGGGACCGACGAGGCGCACGGCAGTACCTGCCGGGAGATCCACAACCGACACTTTCTGTGGTGAAGGGCCTTCAAGCTCTCGCACCTCAAGCCACGCCGCGAACTTTTCTGGATCAGCGGGTGTTTCGCCCAGTGGCACCAGGGATACGAGGAGCGATGCGGGAAGGCCTCCGTCCCTCGAGGTCGTCAGCAGGAAAAACTCCATGGCGCCCCGTGTACGGCCCGCTTCTGCAGTGTTGCGCAGTGTGGCCCATACGTTCTGTGTGAACTCCGCAGGAACGCGTCGGCCCACTGCCTGCTGTTCCACAAAGGTCTTGAGTTGGCCACGCCAACGGTCCTGCATGAGGTCGATGCGGAACCACTCCCGCGGAACCAGCAGTCTGTAGTCCGTTGGGACAGCCTTTGGTGACAGAGCATCGACTCCTGACCGTTCCTTCACCCCGGCATCACCAGGAGAGATCCATGGTCGTCAAAGAGACGGACGCTCTTCACGATACCGGCAAACATGGCGGAAAAGACCTCCCACCCTTCAACCGTCGGCGTGCCCATCTCCAGCAGCAGCACGGTCCCGTTGATCAGTGGAATCTGGATTTGTATGAACGACGTCCATATCGACTCGTCCTGCCCCGACTGCGTCAGGCTGCCATCGATACTGGAAGGCCGATTACCGACGCATGTCACCGCCGGGCCGCAGGGCAGCTGCACTTCGCCGATCTGTCCGAGCCCCAGATGCCGCATCGTGGTCGCGATAAAACCCGCCGGATTGTTGCCGGCTCGGTCATCGAGGTCCATGAGACTGACGTTCACCGTGGCCGTGCAGCGGACACCGTCGACCTCCGTGGTGACGTAGCCGGCGTACTGCACACCTGCCTCGATGAACTCGTCGTAGTTCGCTGCACACATCGCGGCGTACTGCAGCTGCACTTCCTCATCAGCACCGGGCAGCGCCTTTTCGGCTAACTGGATCAATTGCTCGGCCAGTTCGTCCAAGTCATCAGCCTCGAAGGGCAGCTCAAGGAAGCCCTCCGGCATGATCCAGCGAACCTCTATACCGCTGCTTCCCGTGAGGCTGCGCTGAGCTTCATCAACGGTGTCCGTGGTCATCCGCACCCCTACTTTCGGACTGTTCGCGATCATCCACTTCAGGACGGAATCTCGCAGCGAACGGGTAAGGCCCGTAGTGCGGATAGCGAGGGGGAATATCAGCTCCTCCTCGTCGAGCAATGTGGGCGATCTCACGGTACTTTCCCGCCCGGGCCCTCAGGTTCTGCTGGACCTGATCACCCCAGTGCGACATCGCACTGCGTGCGAAGAAGAAGACCTGAGTCACCACGAGGGCCACTGCGACCGTCAGATAGACGTTACGGGAGGCAGCGGTTTCCCAGTACTGAACCACGCCACCCCAGTAGATCGCAGCGCCGAAGCCAACGAGCGCAAGCGGCACTCCGTGCCTGAAGCCCGCGCTGAACATGTCCTCTTCGTCGGTATGACGCCGACGCAGCAGATCGAGCACTGCCCGGTCGTCCAGGAAGTCGAACCGTAGCTCGCGTCGAGCCTCCTCTGCGGCCCGCTTCGCCTCGGGTACGGCGGCGATCACTGAGCCGCCGACCAAGGTGACAGCGTCACCGCCTCGGCGGCCGACGAATTCCCAGGGCCCGAGATCGTGATTGTCGTCGCTCATGATATTTACCCTCCTTGAACAGACCGTCAAGGCCTACGCCGCCAGAGCCGCGTTGAACGCCTTCGGTGAGACGTTCGGAGCGGGGCGGGGGCTGGGGCGGGGTGAGGGCGACGGCGTGGGCGTGGGCGTGATGCCAGCCTTGGCGGGCTCCTGGTAACCGGTCCTCTCGCCGTTCTCACCACTGAGCATCCTGTTCAGGGCACTCGCAAGGCCCACCCCCTTGATCACACCCGTGATCTTCTTACCGTCGATGAGATCCTTACGCGCGGTTCTTCCCAGAACCTTGTTGACCAGCTTGACGCTGACCCCATTCAGGAAGTTGTGGCCGACACCGTCGAGCGCGGCCGTATAGATCCTCAGCTTTCCGAATTCCTTCACCTTCGAAAGCCCTTTAAGGCCTTTGAGGGCCCGGAGCCCTTTTAGCGCGCCAAGCCCGGGCAAAACTCCCAACGCATCAGCACCCAGTTTCAGCCAGTCGACTTTCCCTCCCCGCGCCGTCATGTCGTATGCATGCCCGGCGAGCGCGGCCGCACTGGTCAGCACGGCAAGAGCTGCGATAAATGGAACCAAGAACTGAAGTGGCGGAACAAACGCGCAGATTACCGCAATAACAGACAGGACGGCCGAGATGTTGGACAACACATCCGCCCAATCAGCAAGAAAGTTCATGAAACCGCCCGGGTCCCGGACCGCATCATGGTGTACGACGTTCTTGATATGACGGGCAGCCTTATCGCCCGCGTCGTCATAGACGTCCCTGGCATCCTTCACCAACTTGCGCGCGTCACCAATACGGTGCAGCGCCTCGGCACGCTTCTTGACCCAACGCTCATACTCTTCCTTCTCTGCGGCAGGAATATTTTGCGCGGGATACTTGTCGGTAAACTTCTTCACTTCACCATCCGCAAGGTCATGGTCGGCCTTGGCTTCACGATAATTTGCAAGCGCCCTGTCCGCCTTCCTCTGCGCGCGGCGCATTTCGCTGGCGAACTGACCGGAACTCCCTTCGTTCACCTCCTCTCCAATGGCCTTGGCCGCTTCGTCGTAGCGCTCAAAGGATTTCTTCAGCTTGCCCGCCGCGCCATCGGCGATCTCATGGAATCCTTTTCCTGCCTCGCTGTCCCAGCCCTCTACCGAAGCGAGCGCCTCGATGACCCGGGACTGCTCGTCGATCATGTCGGCCATCTTGCGCAACTTGCGTCCCAGCTCGGCCACTTCCTCAGGATCGCCCGGTGTCGGGTCGTCGTGCCACAGAGGCGGCCAGTCGGCGTCCGTCCTGCTCATTTCTTCCCCTTGCTCTGCGCCTTGGCATCCCGGATGGCTTTGGCCAGCTCCTGGTCGACCTCGTCGTACGCCTTGGCGGCGGTCCGGGTGAACTCGGCCAGCTGCTCAAGCTCCTTCATCAGATTTTTCCGGGTCTTCTTCCAGGTTTCCGCAAAGTCCGAGAAAGCGTCCTTGAGGCCGCCGTGACCTACCGCTTGACCATACTCGTCCGCAGGATTTCCGTTTCGCTCGAACTCGCCATGGATCTTTGTCAGATCGCGTGAGCACTGTTTGATGGCGGCGAGATCTGCCTTTACATGGTCCCCCATATTCAATTCCCCTCTAGAGCTCTACGGCTGTTCTCGGTGAATCCGACGAGCGCGGGCACGGCTGCTGACCATCTCACTCCTCATGACGCCACGTGCGAGATACGCTCTCGACACACCGATCCTGTTCCGCGTCGGCAAGGAGAGTCTTGACGTGACACGTAAGGCCAAGCAGCGCGTGGCAACGGCCCGCCTTGGCGTCCACGCCGAGGCGGGCGACTGGTGCACGATCAACAAGATTCCGCAACCTCCCGCGGACGTGTTCCAGGCTGCGGACAGCCCTCGGCTGCGCCCTGCCAGGATGCGCCCACTGGGCATGGTCGGTGCAGTGCTCGGTGCACCTTTCATACCCATCATCATGTTTTTTGAGCTTCTGGCCAAAATGGAAGAAGCAGTCATGCGATCCCTTGACACGAGGGACGAAAAGGAGCGCTTGCGGGCCAAGAGAGAAGACGAGAAGCAACGCCGGGACGATGTCATCACCCAACAAGGTCTCGACAAGGTCTTCGACGGTAACTGGCACGGCAACGCAGGGCAGTTCCTCCTCCGGTGGTACAGCCACTCGACCCACCACCAGCGACTCCTGCTCGTGACCCAGGAGGGGATCGTCCTGGCGGCCCCACCGCAGCGCGTCAGCGTGGGACGGGAGAAGCACATGCGGATCGTCGCCCGTCTTCCCGCCGACGAGGCGACCCTCGTCAACCCCTTCTCCGGTGAGTTCGAGACGAGGATGCTGCTGATCCGTTTCCAGGACGGATCCTGGTTGCGAGTCGATACGGAAGAGCTCCGCAGCGACCTCCACATGTACGTGCTCCGGCAGGCCCTCCCCGACGTCTGACAGGTCCCGGTCGACCGGGTGCTTGCCCGGTGCGTCCGGCGTTCGCCGCCGCACCGGGCAGTCACCGCGTCCTCACTTGCTCCGGGCGGCCTTCGCCAGTTCGTCGTCGATCTGCTCGAACTTGTCGGCGGCCATGGTCAGGTAGTCGCCCATGCCGTCCAGGCCGTCGAGGGTGTCCTTGGCCCCGCGGGTGAACTCGTCGAAGTTCTCGTCGAAGGCCTTGGAGGAGCTCTTCGTGACGTAGCCGGAGTTGACCAGGTTGTTGATGTACTTGCGGAGGCCGTCCAGCTTCTCCTGGAGCTTCTCCTTCTCCTTCACGACATACCTGGCCGCCTCCCGCATGTCCTGGTATGTGATGTCAAGGTCCTTGGCCATGAAGCCGCTTCCTCTCGCAACGCCGCAGGGCCAACCCCCGTGGCTCCCTTGTTTGCGGAACTACCGGACTGCCGCCACGTCCCCTGTGGCACAGGAATCGCCTGTGGCGCCCGGTGTGATCCTCCGCTCTTGAGGCAGCAGCTTACGGGGCTCAACTTCGGTGGCACATCACCGCTTTGTGGAGGCGCTGTCATCAAGTCGTGTACGACATTGCCATCGGGAACACCGGCGCTCCTTCCCACTGCCCCGGCCACGCTCCCAGCGGATATCGTCACAGGGACTGTGGCTCGCGGGGTGGAAGCGGACACAGGGCCGCCTGGGGAGGACAAGCGTGCGCCTGACTCTGACCGTCGTCGACCCGTTCGGCGGGGACTCCGCCGACGTCGTACTCGATGCCGATCCCGAGTCCACCGTGGGGGACATCGCAGCGGAGCTGGCCGCCCAGGTCGGGCACGGCGGCGCCCGGGTGATTCCCATCGGGCAGCAAAGGCAGGGGCCGGCCGGCAGCGCGCCTCTCGTGTACGTGGACGGCTATGCCGTCGATCCGGCGGCGACCGTCATCGGGTCCCCGCTGCGCGAGGGGGCCGTCGTCTCGCTCCAGGATCCCTCCGGGTGTCTGCCCGGTGAACCCACCGGACTGGTCGAGCTGCGTGTCGTCGGCGGGCCCGCCGCCGGATTCGTGCACCGGCTCGGGGTCGGGCGGTACGACATCGGCAGCGGAGCCGCCTCGGCCGTCCGCGTCGACGATCCCGAGGTCGCTGCCCGCGCCCTCACCCTCTCCGTCGCCACCGACGGCACCTGTCGCGTCACCGTTCATCGCGACGGTGAGCATCAGGAGCAGGGCCAGAACCAGGACCGAGACCAAGGTCAGGGTCAGGGTCAGGAGCACGTCACCCTTGACGGGGTGCCCATTCAGGATTCCGAGAGCGACGGCGAGAAGGAGAACGGCAAGGCGGAGAAGAAGGGCAAGGGCAAGGGGAAGAGCAGGAGCAAGGGCGGCAAGGAGAGCAGCGGCCGGAAGACGTCCGGCGCCGGTACCTACGACTGGCCCCTCGGGGCTCAGGTCGGCGTCGGGAACACACTGTTCGAGCTCGGTCGGTACACGCCGCCCAATGCCGCCCTCAAGTGGTCCGACGACGGAGTCGGGCTCGACTACAACCGACCGCCCCGACTGCGGCCACCGGACCGGCAGACGACCTTTCGACTGCCGTCACGGCCCCGCGACTACGAGGCCCGTCCGCTGCCCTGGCTGATGGCGCTGACACCACTGGTCGGCTCCGTCGTCGCTGTACTGATCTTCCAGCGCTGGTACTACCTGATCATGGCGGGGCTCAGCCCCATCCTGCTCTTCGCCAACTACTTCAACGACAAGAAGCACGGGCGCAAGTCCCATGCCAAGCAGGTCAAGGAGTACGAGGAGCAGAAGAAGCGGATCGAAAAGGACGCCCAGGACGCGTTGGTCCAGGAGCGCGACGACCGGCGGCACGCCATTCCCGATCCCGCGGCCGTGCTGTCCCTCGGCACCGGGCCGCGCACCCGGCTCTGGGAGCGGCGGCGCACCGACCGGGATCACCTGCTGATCCGGGTCGGGACAGGGCAGTTGCCCTCCGAGGTCGTGCTCGACGACCCCGAACAGGACGACCATCGGCGCCAGGTGACGTGGAAGATCGAGGACGCGCCGGTCGCGCTCGATCTGCGGGCCCTCGGAGTCGTCGGCATGGCTGGGCCCGGGGATTCCGCGCGGGCTCTCGGACGTTGGGCGGTCGCGCAGACCGCCGCGCTGCACAGCCCGATGGACGTGCAGTTCTACGTGCTGAGCGAGAACTCGGCGCAGCCGTCGTGGGACTGGGTGCGGTGGCTGCCGCACGCACGCCCCTCGAGCGGGCAGGACGCCAACATCCTCATCGGCACCGACGCCGAGACCGTGGGCGCCCGTGTCGGCGAGTTGACACAGATCCTCGACGCCCGTAGGAAGGCCGCCGAGCAGAACCGGTCCCAGGGGACCACGTTCAGCGACCCTGACATCGTCGTCGTATGGGACGGGTCGCGGCGGCTGCGGTCGCTGCCGGGTGTGGTGCGGCTGCTGCGCGAGGGACCGGCCGTGTCCATGTACGCGATCTGTCTCGACACGGAGGAGCGGTTCCTGCCCGGCGAGTGCCAGGCGTTCGTCGTCGCCGAGCCCCGCCCCAAGGAGCATGGCCGGGGCGCCCAGGACCGGCAGCGCACCCAGCCTGAGCAGGCCGGCGGCTTCCCCTCCTTCCATGCCTGGCACACGGCCACGCCTGAACCCGGCCGCGCCGCCCAGCCCGACAAGCTGCGGCTGCGCGTCGAGGAGGCGGGCGCGGAGCGCATCAAGGACGTACGGCCCGACTTCGTCCCCGCGGCCTGGTGTCTGCGGCTGGCCCGCTCCCTGTCCCCACTGCGTGACATCAGCGGGGAGTCCGAGGACTCGGCGCTCCCCGGTTCCAGCCGGCTGCTCGACGTGCTGCAACTGGAGCCGCCGACGGCCGACGCGATCACCGCTCGCTGGCGGATGGGCGGACAGTCGACGCTCGCCGTCATCGGTGAGTCGTACGACGGGCCGTTCGGCATCGACATGCGCAAGGACGGGCCGCACGGTCTCATCGCCGGTACGACCGGTTCCGGCAAGTCGGAGCTGCTGCAGACCATCGTGGCGGCACTGGCCGTGGCGAACACGCCGGAGAACATGACCTTCGTCCTCGTCGACTACAAGGGCGGCTCCGCGTTCAAGGACTGCGTCAAACTCCCGCACACCGTCGGCATGGTGACCGACCTCGACGCCCATCTCGTCGAGCGGGCCCTGGAGTCGCTGGGCGCGGAGCTGAAGCGGCGCGAGCACATCCTGGCCGACGCCGACGCCAAGGACATCGAGGACTACCAGGACCTGGTGCGCCGCGACCCCTCGCACGCTCCCGTACCCCGACTCCTCATCGTCATCGACGAGTTCGCCTCGATGGTGCGCGATCTGCCCGACTTCGTCACCGGACTCGTGAACATCGCGCAGCGAGGGCGTTCCCTCGGCATCCACCTGCTGCTCGCGACGCAGCGGCCGAGCGGTGTCGTCTCTCCCGAGATCCGCGCCAACACCAACCTGCGTATCGCGCTGCGGGTGACGGACGGCGGCGAGTCCAGCGACGTCATCGACTCGCCCGAGGCCGGGCAGATCTCCAAGAGCACTCCGGGTCGCGCCTACGCCCGGCTCGGTCACGCCTCGCTGGTGCCGTTCCAGTCGGGGCGGGTCGGCGGGCGGCGGCCCGGAGCGGCGGACCCGGCCGCGCTCGCGCCCTGGGTGGGCCCGCTGAGCTGGGAGGATCTCGGCCGGGCCGCGCTGGCCAAACCGAAGTCCGAGGCTCGCGAGGACGATGAGATCACCGACCTCAAGGTGCTCGTCGACGCGGTCCGCGACGCCAACGACGCGCTCGGCATCCTCGCCCAGCACAGCCCGTGGCTGCCGGCGCTCGACGAGACGCTGCTGCTCGACGACATCGAGGTCCCGGCCGTCGCACTCACGCCGGGCAGGCTGGCGCCCGCCCCGTACGGCGTGGAGGACCTGCCGGGCGACCAGGCTCGCCGACCTGTCGCCGTCGACTTCTCGTCCTTCGGGCATCTGATGATCGGCGGCGCCCCGCGCAGCGGCCGCTCCCAGGTGCTGCGCACCATCGCCGGCTCCCTCGCCCGTACCCACTCCGTCGCCGACGTCCATCTCTACGGCATCGACTGCGGCAACGGCGCCCTCAACGCGCTGACCCGGCTGCCGCACTGCGGTGCGGTCGTCGGTCGCAACCAGACCGAGCGGGTGGTCCGGCTCGTCAACCGCCTCAAGGGTGAACTCTCCCGCCGCCAGGACCTCTTGTCCGACAAGGGGTACGCCGACATCGGCGAGCAGCGGGCCGCGTCGGCCGAGGAGGAGCGGCTGCCGCACATCGTGGTGCTCCTCGACCGCTGGGAGGGCTGGGTGCCCACACTCGGCGAGATCGACCACGGCTCACTCACGGACGAGTTGCAGACGATCATGCGGGAGGGCGCGAGCGTGGGCATCCACCTCGTGCTCACCGGTGACCGCACCCTGCTCGTCGGCCGGATCGCGACGCTCACCGAGGACAAGTACGGTCTGCGGCTCGCCGATCGCAGCGACTTCTCCTCACTCGGCATCCCGACCCGCAAAGTACCCGAGGAGATCCCGCCCGGCCGTGCCTTCCGCAACGAGGCCGGTACGGAGACCCAGTTCGCGCTGCTTGCCGAGGACACCACCGGTCAGGGCCAGGCTGCGGCACTGACGGCCATCGGCGAGGCGGCGACCGCCCGCGACGCGGAAGTCCCGCGCACCCGACGCCCGTTCAGGGTCGACAGCCTGCCCAGCCGGATCTCCTTCCCTGAGGCGTGGGAGCTGCGGGACCCGGAGGCATCGCGTTCCAAGCTGTGGGCCCTGGCGGGTATCGGCGGTGACGAGATCGTCGGCTTCGGCCCCGATCTCGCGGAGGGCGTACCGGCGTTCGTCATCGCCGGCCCGGCCAAGTCGGGTCGCTCGACGGTGCTGATGAACATGGCGCAGTCTCTTCTGGCGCACGGTACCCGTCTGGTCGTAGCCGCCCCTCGTCAGTCACCCATGCGTCAACTCGACGGTGCTGACGGTGTACTGAAGGTCTTCACCGGCGACGACATCGACGAGGACGACTTCGAGGAACTCATCGACGAGGCGACGACCGACGAACCGATCGCCGTCCTCATCGACGACGGAGAGATCCTCGAGGACTGCGACGCCGCGAGCCAGTTGAAGAAGCTCCTCTCACGCGGCGGCGAACGCGGCCTCGCCCTCGTCATCGCCGGTGACGAGGAGGACGTCTGCAGCGGCTTCTCCGGGTGGCAGGTCGACGCCAAGAAGGCCCGCCGCGGCATCCTGCTCTCCCCGCAGGAATCGTCCAGCGGCGACCTCATCGGCCTTCGCCTGTCCCGCAGCATGGTCGGCGGCCAGGTCGCCCCTGGCAAGGGCATGCTGCACCTCGGAGACGGGGAGCTGCGAACCGTGGTGGTACCGGGGTGAGCCCCTGAGCGGGCCGGACAGGCCCGGCCGGTCCGGCAGGCCCCCACACACGGGCCGACTGCTACTCGACCCTCGAGAGCCGTGCCTCCGGGCTGCCCGAGTCCTTGCTGTCGGATTCTCGAAGTGCTCTCCCGGCTGAAGCCGGGAGATTCCTGCCTACCTTGCGGTGGCGGGCTTGACGCGCTTCGCGCGCCTGACGACTGCCCTCCCGGCAGCCGGGACGAGCGCGTGGCCCATCCGGTACAGATGCAAGACGTTCCGGGCCGCGTTGTGGTCGGCGTTGCCCGACCAGCCGCAGTCCGGGTTCTTGCACACGAACACCGCCTGGGACTCCCGGCTGCCCGGTGTGATGACGCCGCACGCCGAGCAGCGCAGGGAGGTGCCGGGGGCGGAAACCTTGTGCAGGGTGCCGCCGTACCGGGCGCTCTTGTACCCCAGCATGGTGACCGTGCGGCCCCACGCCTCCCCGCTGATGGAGCGGTTCAGCCCGGCCTTCTGGGCGACGTTCCTGCCCGGCTCTTCGAGGGTCCCCCTGGCGGACTTGACCATGTTCGGGATGGTGAGTGCTTCGACCACGACGGTGCCGTACCGCCTGGCGATGGCGGTGGTGGTCTTGTGCTGCCAGTCCAGGGCCCGGCGCTTGGCTTTCGCGCGCAGTCCTGCGATCAGGTCATAGGTGCGGTGCAGCCGGCGGCTGGTGCGCTCGCCGGGCCTGCGGTGGCGCTTACGCTGCGCGGCACGCTGCTCCCAGTGCAGGAGCCTGGCCTTCTCCTTGCCGGTCAGCCATGCGCCGTGCTGGTACGTTTCGCCGTCGGAGAGGGCGATGGGCACGGTGACGCCCACATCGATGCCGATGTCCGGACCCTGGTGAGGGTCGGGCTTGCCCTGAAGGGTCTGGATGCGGAAGGCGATGTGCCAGCCAATGGGGCCTCCCCTGCTCGAGCGAAGCCGAGAGCTTGGGGAAGCGTCCTTGATCAGTCGTGCCCCGGTGATCCGGTTCTCCGTATCGGCACGCTTGCCCACGGGCAGGTCCTTGGTCCACCGAAAGCGGACCCGGCCCACCTTGGGAAGGTTGACCATGCCCCACCGGCGGTGCACGCGGGTGATGTTCAGGTCCCGGCCCTGCGGGACGTCCACGGACATCACCGTGCGGAGGCGGGACTTGAAGTTCGGGGCGTCGGCGCGGCCCTCCCAGCAGTTCTTCCACGCCCGGAAGTACGTCTTGAGGACGGCTTGCGCGGCCTGCGCGGGCAGGACGGCCAGGAAGCCGATGTCCTGGCGGGCCTGACGGATGGCGGCGTCCGCGTTCGTGAGAGTCCGCTTCTCCTTCGGCATCATCTGCCACCAGGCGTGCAGCAGGTTCCACAAGGTGCGGGCCGCGTGCGCTTGATCATCCGCCGCGTGAACCCCGGCAGGCGACAGCGCAAGCCGGGCGCGGTGCCCGGACTGCCGCTTGACCAGGGTGTCCTGACTCACGGTCGAGACCATAACGGTGGTTGGTGTCACCACGCTGGGACTCTGACCCCGATGTCAGAACGGGTCGCCATGTTGTCCACAACCTGCACGTTCACTTGGTTTTCACCACCAAGCACCGGCGGAAGGCGTTCACCGACACCAGGCCGACCCACACCGAGAAAACCATGCAGGAGATCCGCGCGGGCTTTGAGGCCGAACCGAAACAGTTCAACGCGAAGCCGGAAGCTGCGACAGGGCACCCCCTGATCCCCGTCAAGCAGCACATCGAAAACCAGCAGCGTCCCGCCTGAACCTCACCCCGGTGAAGCAGAGCACTCCGGCGCTCCGCGCCTCCGGGGCAAGGCCAAGATGAGAGATAGACCCGGCCCATGCCGCCCGCGCCGAGCCTGCCGAGCAGTCGGTACGGCCCCACGGCCGCGGGCTCGTCGACATCGAGCGGCCGCATGGAGTCCACCCCGTCCCCCTCCCCCGTGCCGCCCGTACTCAGGCGTCTGTCAGCAGGGTGACGGGCCGTCGCCGCGCTCTCACGGCTGCAGCAGGTCGACCTTCACGTCCGCCGCGAAGCCCGTCGTCGGCCCCACCCGGCGGGCGAACTCGGTGACCGCCGCCAGCTGCGGGGACCCGAAGCTGAAGTCGAGGGTGGTGAAGTACTGGGCCAGGGTCTTCTCGTCGAAGGCCTCCCAGCGGGCCGCCTGCTCGGCGACCTTGCCGACCTCCTCCAGCGAGAGGTTGCGCGAGGCCAGGAAGGCCTCGTGCACCTGACGGGTGATGACCGGCTCGCGCTCCAGGTAGTCGCGGCGCGCCGCCCAGACGGCGAACACGAACGGCAGCCCCGTCCACTCCTTCCACAGCGCGCCCAGGTCGTGCACGTCGAGCCCGTAACGGGGCCCCTCGACCATGTTCGCGCGCAGTGCCGCGTCGCCGATGAGGACGGCCGCGTCGGCCTCCTGCATCATCAGACTGAGGTCGGGCGGGCACGTGTAGTAGTCGGGCTTCACGCCGTACCGCTCGGCGAGCAGGAGCTGGGCGAGGCGCACGGAGGTGCGCGAGGTCGAGCCGAGAGCGACCCGGGCGCCGTCCAGCCGCTCCAGCGGGACCTGCGAGACGATCACGCACGACATCACCGGGCCGTCGCAGCCGACGGCGATGTCGGGAAAGGCGACCAGCTGGTCGGCGTGCTTGAGGAACTCGACCAGGGTGATCGGCCCGATGTCGAGATCTCCCTGTACGAGCTTCTCGCTGAGCTTCTCGGGGGTGTCCTTCGACAGCTCGAAGTCGAGGAGAGTGCCCGTTCTCGCGAGCCCCCAGTAGAGGGGCATGCAGTTCAGGAACTGAATGTGTCCGACGCGCGGCCGGGTGCGAGGATTGTCCACATCGCGAGGCTAGCCCTCACGCCGTGGAGTGGACGCTCCGGGCCCCCCGACATCGGCTCCGCATCCGTCGGGCATATGCCGGTACCGGTCCGGCATATACCTGCCATCGATCCGCCGTCACCTCGACATCCGCCCGACAACCGTTCGACAACTACCCGACAACCGTCCGGCATCCGCCCCCCACGCACGGGACGGCAGTGACGTTGAAACATTCGGGTGACGTGATCTTGACCTCTATTGCGCGCGGGCGGTCGCGTGCTAGGCTCGTCCGCAAGTTGCAGTTTGGTTTCCCTTGCAGTACAGAGCCTGCGGAGCATGTGACCGCGGGCTCTCGTCGTTCTCAGACGGATGCGATTGTGCGGAATTGGTCTTCACACTTGCTGGGTTCTGGAGCAGGGCAACCCTTTGGGCCCAAGGAGGGCTTATGGCTACCGGAACCGTGAAGTGGTTCAACGCCGAAAAGGGCTTTGGTTTCATCGCCCAGGAAGGCGGCGGCCCCGACGTCTTCGTCCACTACTCCGCGATCAACGCGAGCGGCTTCCGCTCCCTCGAGGAAAACCAGCAGGTGTCCTTCGACGTCACGCAGGGCCCCAAGGGCCCGCAGGCGGAGAACGTCACCCCGGTCTGATCCTCGCCGATCCGGGAACGACTAGCAGTACCCAAGGAGCCCCGCGCCGTCAGGCGAAAGGGGCTCCTGCCTTTTCCCCGGCTCCCCACGCGTCAGAACCACGCGCACGCCCCCTGTCAGTGGCGGCGGCCGGGCTCCCTCCCCGTGACCGATGCCACCCGCGCCTTCTACGACGCCGTCGCCGAGGACCACGCCGACCACTTCCGTGACGTTTTCGCCGCACAGCCGCTGGAACTGGCGCTGCTGACCGGGTTCGCCGGGCTCGTCGGAGCTGGCGGTGAGGTCGCCGACCTGGGGGCGGCCCCGGATGGGTGACGGCCCACCTGGCCTCCTGCGGTCTGGACGTCCTCGGCTTCGACCTGTCGGAATCGATGATCGAGATCGCCCGCCGCGAGAACCCGGGCCTGCGTTTCGAACAGGGCTCGATGCTGGAGCCGGGCCTCCCCGAGGGCAGCCTGGCCAGCGTCGTCTCCTGGTACTCCAGCATCCACATCCCGCAGGACGACCTGCCGGCCCTGTTCGCCGGGTTCCGCCGGATCCTGGCACCCGGGGGACATCTGCTGCTCGCCTTCCAGTCCGGCGAGAAAGCCCGACGCCTCGAGCGTCCGTTCGGCCACCCGGTCACCCTGGACTTCCTGCGCCGCCGCCCGGACCGGATGGCGGACCTCCTGGAAGCGGCCGGGTTCACCCTCGTCCTGCGTTCCGAACGCGCGGCGGACGAGGCCAAGGGCGAGTCGCCCCCAGGCCTTCCTGATCGCCCGTACACCGCCCGCCGACGGCTCGTGAGCCGCCTCCCCCTTTCTCCCTCCCTTCCCGCTATCCCCTGTACAGCCCCTCCACCTCCTCCGCGAAGTCGCGGAGGATCGCGTCGCGCCGCAGTTTCACGGACGGGGTCAGATGGCCCGTCTCCTCCGTGAAGTCGTGGGGGAGGACGGCGAAGCGGCGGATGGATTCGGGGCGGGAGAGCGTCCTGTTGGCCTCGTCGATCGCGCGTTGCAGGACCGCGCGCAGTTCCTCGTCGTCCACCAGGAGCTCGGCCGGGACCGGGTGCCTGCCGTTCATCCGGCACCAGTGGGTGATGCCGTCGAGGTCCAGAGTGATCAGCGCGGAGACGTAGGGGCGGCCGTCGCCCAGGACCAGGCACTGGGAGATCAGGGGGTGGGAGCGGAGCCAGTTCTCCAGCGGTGCCGGGGCGACGCTCTTGCCGCCTGCCGTGATCAGCATCTCCTTCTTGCGGCCGGTGATGATCAGGTAGCCCTCGTCGTCCAGCCGGCCGAGGTCGCCCGTCGCGAGCCAGCCCTCGGGGGCCGCGGGGACGACTCCGCCGGCCCGGGGGTCCCAGTAGCCGCACAGTACGTGCTCGCCCGCGACGAGGATCTCGCCGTCCGCCGCGACACGGACCCGGGTGCCGGGCAGCGGCCAGCCCACCGTGCCGAGGCGGGGCTGGAGCGGCGGCGTGATCGTGGACGCGCCCGTGGTCTCGGTGAGCCCGTAGCCCTCGAAGATCTCGATGCCGGCGCCGGCGTAGAACGCGGCCAGGCGGCGGCCGAGCGGGGAGCCGCCGCAGATGGCGTAGCGGACCCTGCCGCCCATGGCGTTGCGGATACGGCGGTAGACCAGGGGGTCGTAGAAGGCGCGGGCGATCTTCAGTGAGCCGCTCGGGCCCTGGCCCGCACCGGTGTGGTGGGCATCGACCGCCTCTCCGTAGCGGCGTGCCACCGAGGCCGCGCGGTCGAAGGCGGGGGCCCGCCTGCCCGCCTCCGCCCTGGCGCGGGCGGCGTTGAAGATCTTCTCCAGCATGTACGGGATGGCCGGCAGGCAGGTGGGCCGGAAGCTCGCCAGGTCCTCGAGCAGTTCCTCGGTCTTCAGGCTCGGCGCGTGGCCCAGCCGCACCCGGGCCCGGACGCAGGCGACGGCGACCATGCGGCCGAAGACGTGGGACATGGGGAGGAAGAGGAGGACGGAGACCTCTTCACTGGTCCGGGCCTTGAAGACCGGGTAGAGCAGCTCGATGGCGTTGTCCACCTCGGCGAAGAAGTTGCCGTGGGTGAGGGCGCAGCCCTTGGGCCGGCCGGTGGTGCCGGAGGTGTAGATCAGGGTGGCGAGGCTGTCCGGGCCGAGGACTCCCCGGCGTACCTCCACCTCCTGGTCCGAAAGGTGCGGACCGGCCTCCGCGAGCCGTTCGACGTGGCCCTTCTCCACGACCCACAGATGCCGAAGGTCGGGGAGGTGCTCCAGTTCGGGGCCGATGGCGGCGGCCTGGGCGGTCGTTTCCGTGATCAGGGCGACGGCGCCCGAGTCGTGCAGGATCCAACGGGTCTGGAAGACGGAGGACGTGGGGTAGACGGGAACGGTGACCAGTCCGGCCGCCCATGCGGCGAAGTCGAGGACCGTCCACTCGTAGATCGTGCGGGCCATGACGGCGATCCGGTCGCCCGGGGTCAGGCCCTCGGCGATGAGGCCCTTGGCCACGGCCATGACCTGGCCGGCGAACTCGGCGGCCGTCACGTCCGTCCAACTGCCCTCCCCCGCGCCCTTGGTCCGTCCGGTGCGGCGGCTCAGGACCACCGCGTCCGGGACCGCGTGCGCGTTGTCGAAGGGCAGGTCGGCGAGCGATCCGTGCCGTACCGGTTTCGCGAACGGCGGTACCGCCGCCTCCCGTACGACCCCGTCCAGCCGCCGCGTCTCCGGCTCGACCAGGACGGGGGCGCCGTGGGTGGCACCGGTGGCTGTGGAGGATGCGGCAGAGGAGAGGTGAACGGCGGAGGAAGGAACAGCGGACACGGGCGACTCCTCGGGCGTGCAGCGGAACTGCTTGCTGCGATGACGTACGTGCCTCGCACACCGAGGCGCTCACCGGCACTCCGGCGCTCACCGGCACCGCCGACGCGCTTTCCGGGAACGGGAGTCACCACCGGGTCGGACAAGGGATCGTACGGCCCGCCTGTGGCGGGTTCGTGCGGGTTCGGGGGCGATCCGGGACCGGGGATGTGCGACGTCGGGGGTCACCCGACGGAAACCCGCGTTCGCTCCGGAAGCACCGCCGTCCCCTCCCCGTGGCACACCCTTACCTCCGGTAACCTTACTTCAGAGTAAGCGAAGTGTCCGTAGCGAGTGAGCCCTCACACCCCGCCGGGAGTCGCACATGGCCGACCGCCGCCCGAGCCTCACCCGCTCCCCCGCCCTCGCGCCGCTTCTGGCGCGCGGCGCCGTGCTGTCGCTCTTCAAGCGGCCCCGCCCCGACGCCGCGTTCCCCCGCACCCGGCTGGTGCTGCTCGAACTGCGGGTGGATCTGGCGCGGTTGGCGGTGTACGAGCGGATCTGCGGCTTCCCGACCGGGGAGGACGCGCTGCCGCTGACGTATCCGCATGTGCTGGGATTTCCGGCGGCCGTACGGCTGATGAGCGGCCGGGACTTCCCGCTGCCGCTGCCGGGACTCGTCCACACCTCGGTACGGATCACCCGGCACCGGGCCGTGCCCGCCACCGGGACACACGAACTGAGCGTGCGCGTCGAGGGGTTGGCACCGCACCGGCGCGGCACGGAGGCCGCGCTGGTCACCGAGGTACGGACCTCGGGCGGCGCCCTCGTATGGGAGTCGCGGAGCACGTATCTGGCCCGGCACCGGACGTCGGGGCGGCCCGCCCCGCGCCGGGAGGAGGAACCGGGTGCGCGGCGGCCGCTGCCCGTCGTCGAGGCGTGGCGCCTGCCCGGGGACGCGGGACGGCGCTACGGTGCCGCGTCCGGCGACCGCAACCCGATCCATCTGCACCCGCTCACCGCACGCCTCTTCGGCTTCCCCCGCGCGATCGCGCACGGCATGTGGACGGTCGCCCGCTGCCTCGCCGCGCACGGCCTCCCGGAGGCGGTGGTGGTGCACGCCGAGTTCAAGGCGCCGGTCCCGCTGCCGGGCACGGTGACGTACGGGGCTCAGGACGGGCGCTTCGAGCTACGCGGTCCCGGGGACCGCCTTCACCTGACCGGGGAGGTCCGCCCGGCGTGAGCGACCGGGCCGGCGTCGGCGGCACTGCCCTCCGCGCCCTCCGCGCCGTCCGCGTCGTCGGGCGGTGACCAGCGGCGGCCCGCCATCAGGTCGCCCAGCCCTTCCCAGGAGAAGTTCATCAGGGTGGCCGCCGCCTGCCGGGCCGTGACGCCGGGGGTGGCATTGGCCCAGTCGGCGAGCGCCTCGGCGGCGCCGACCAGTGCCTCCGCGAGCCCGGAGACCTCGCCCGCGGGGAGGTCGGGGTCCATGGGGGTCCCCCCTGCTCGTGGGGGTCCCCCCTGTTCACGGGGGTCCCCCCTGTTCGAGCGAAGTCGAGAACTCGGGGGAGAAGTCGAGAACTCGGTGGAGGAGCCGGGAGCTTGGGGGAGCGCCTCGCGGGCGGCGGCGAGGATCAGTTCGGTCACGAAGGCCACGACCTCCGCGCGCATCGTGGCGACCTCGGCGGCGAAGACCTCGCCGTGCGTGCGGGCCTGGAGGTGCAGCACGGCCCAGGCGTCCGGGTGCCGCGCGGTGTGGGTGAAGAACGCCGTCAGGCCCGACCAGAGTTGGCGGTCCGCGGGCAGCCCGGGACCCGCGCCCGCGCGCACCGCCTCGACGAGCGCCGTCGCCTCACGGCGGATGCACGCGGTGAACAGCTCTTCCTTGGAGTTCAGATACAGGTAGACCAACGGCTTGGACACACCCGCCAGTTCGGCGATCTCGTCCATCGACGCGGCCGTGTACCCGCGTCGGCCGAAGGTCCGCACGGCGGCGTCCAGCATCTGCTGTTCGCGGACCGCCCGCGGCATCCGCTTGCTCTTCACGGCACCCATACGGGCCAGCCTACGGGCCCGTGGCGTCCTTCCCGGTCCCGCCGGGAGGACGCCACGGAGGTGTGACGGACGCCCCGGGCGCATCGCGACGCGCCCGCCGTACGGGGCGTCCGGGTGCCGGTCAGCCCGCGGCGACCGGCACCCGCCGGGAATCCTCGACCGGGGTGGTGTCGACGGGCGAGGAGTGCACCGAGTCGTAGGCGTCGCGGTCGAGCAGGCCCTCGCGCGCGGAGACGACGACCGGCACCAGAGCCTGCCCGGCGACATTCGTCGCGGTGCGGATCATGTCCAGGACGGGGTCGATGGCGAGGAGCAGGCCGACGCCCTCCAGGGGCAGGCCGAGCGTGGAGAGGGTGAGGGTCAGCATCACCGTCGCGCCGGTGAGGCCGGCCGTGGCGGCGGAGCCGACCACCGAGACGAAGGCGATCAACAGGTAGTCGCCGACGCCCAGCGGGACGTCGAAGATCTGGGCGACGAAGATCGCGGCGAGAGCGGGGTAGACCGCGGCGCAGCCGTCCATCTTCGTGGTCGCCCCGAACGGGACGGCGAACGACGCGTACTCCTTGGGCACGCCGAGACGCTCGGTGACCTTCTGGGTGAGCGGCATGGTGCCGACGGAGGAGCGGGAGACGAAGGCCAGCTGGATCGCGGGCCAGGCGCCCTTGAAGAACTGGACCGGGTTGACCCTGGCGACGCCCGCGAGCAGCGCCGGGTAGACGCCGAACAGGACGATCAGGCAGCCGATGTAGACGTCGGCGGTGAAGGTCGCGTACTGGCCGATCAGGTCCCAGCCGTAGGTCGCGATGGCGTTTCCGATGAGGCCGAGGGTGCCGAGCGGGGCGAGGCGGATGACCCACCACAGGGCCTTCTGGAGGAGTTCGAGGACGGACTCGCTCAGGGTGAGGACCGGCTGGGCCTTCTCGCCGAGCTGGAGGGCGGCGACACCGGCGACGGCGGCCAGGAAGACGATCTGCAGGACGTTCAGCTCGGTGAACGGTGTGATCACGTCGGTCGGCACGATGCCGGTCAGGAAGTCGAGCCAGGAGCCGGTCTTCTCGGGCTCCCCGCCGTCCGCGGGGGTGAGTCCGGTGCCCGCGCCGGGGTTGGTGACCAGGCCGATCACGAGGCCGATGGTCACCGCGATCAGCGAGGTGACCAGGAACCAGAGGAGGGTGCGCGAGGCCAGCCGGGCCGCGTTGTTGACCTTCCGCAGGTTGGTGATGGAGACCAGGATCGCGAAGAAGACGAGCGGCGCCACGGCCAGCTTGAGCAGACCGATGAAGATGCCGCCGGTCTTCTCCAGGGCCGTGACCAGCCAGGTGACGTCCTGGCTGCGGCCGAGCCAGCCGAGCAGGACGCCCAGGACGAGGCCGGCGAGTATCTGGGCCCAGAAGGGGGCCCTCATGGGCAGCTTGAAGGACTTCGTGTTCGTGGACACGGACATGCTCCGTTGTGGGGAGGGGGGAGTGCGTGAGGACGGGACGTGGCGCCAGGGCAGAGCGGGACGCCGAGGACGTGGGAAGCGCCGCACGCGGGAGGGCCGGGCCTCCGCGGGCGTCAGGACGTCAGGGCGTCGGGAACGTCAGGGGCGACAGTTCGCGGTGGTGACCCGGCAGAGGTCCACGTGCAGGCGTGCCACGAGGGGGGCCCTCCGGGGTGCGGGGAACACGGCTGCTGACTTCACCCCACGACCTTAACACCTGCCCTTTGAGGCTCTCATAGCCTTACTTTGAGAGGCGGAGATCGAAAAGCACCCGCACAACACAAAGCACCCCGGTTTCCATGGGTTTTACGGAAACCGGGGTGTCGGACGACGAGGGATGGAGCGGCGCACGGGTGGGGGAACTCACACCGCCTACGAGGTCTGCGCCTGCCCCTGCTGGGCCTGGGCCTGGGTCTGCGTCCGGGCGGCGTCGTCGGCCACGTCCTCCTGGTTGCGGTTGGCCTCCAGGTTGGCCTTCACCCGGTCGACCCGCCGCACGATCCGCTCCGAGGCCCGGTCCCGTTCCTTGCGCAGCACGACGAGGCTGATCGGGGCCGAGAACACCAGGGCGAGCAGGATGATCCACAGACCGTTGGAGTCGCCGAGGCCGCGCGGGGCGAGGCCGGTGTAGACGAGGCCCCAGACGACCAGGAGGCAGCCCACGAAGATCCCGAAGCGCATCAACGTGTAGCGGAGCATCTCATCCACTCTCCCGGACGAAGGGTCAGAACGTATCCCAATGGGACATCCTCCAGTGAAGCACGTCCGCTCCCGGAACCCCCGGGCGGGGGTCAGGCCAGCGGCAGCAGCATGACGACGTCGTCCCGCTCGTCGCCCGGGGCCACCCGGATCGCGCCGGGGATCCGGCCGACCTCCTTGTAGCCGCAGGAGCCGTAGAAGCGCTCCAGGCCGAGCCCGCCGCGGCAGGTGAGCCGTATCCCCTCGATGCCGGGGAGGGTGCGGGCGGCCCGTTCCGCGGCGGCGAGCAGGTCACGGCCGTACCCCTTGCCCTGGTGGCGGGGGTGGACCATCACCGTGTACAGCCAGAGCCAGTGGGTCATCAGCCGGTGGGTGTTGAGGGTGAGGAACGCCGTCGCGGCCACCCGCCCCTCCTCGTCGTACCCGACGAGCAGCCGGGACCGCTCCTCGGCCATCGCCACGAACTGCCGCACCAGCTCCGGGCGGACGTCGTCCCGCGTCACCGGCGGCACGAAGCCGACGGCACCGCCCGCGTCGGTGACGTCGACCCACAACTCCAGGATGCCGTCCCGGAGTTCCGGCGTGACGGGCGGATCCAGGGTGAAGACGAGAGGCACGGTGGGGATTCTCCCTCAGACCCGCATCGGCTGCGGCGAATCGCGGCGGGCGGGGTCGGCGGCGTCGTACTCGCGGATGATCTCGTACCGCGTGTTGCGCTCCACCGGACGGAAGCCGGCGTCCCGGATCAGGTCCAGCAGGTCCTCGCGGGTGAGCTTGTCCGGCGTGCCGAAGTCGTCCGCGTCATGGGTGATCTTGTACTCGACGACGGAGCCGTCCATGTCGTCCGCGCCGTACTGGAGGGCGAGTTGGGCGGTGTTGACGCCGTGCATCACCCAGAAGACCTTGACGTGCGGGACGTTGTCGAAGAGGAGGCGGGAGACGGCGAACGTCTTCAGCGCCTCGGCGCCGGTCGCCATCTGCGTCCCGGCCTGGAGGCGGTTGCGGATCTTGCCGTCCTTCATGTCCACGAAGTCGTGCTGGTAGCGCAGCGGGATGAAGACCTGGAAACCGCCGGTCTCGTCCTGGAGTTCACGCAGCCGCAGCACGTGGTCGACGCGGTGGCGGGGCTCCTCGATGTGGCCGTAGAGCATGGTGCAGGGCGTCTTCAGCCCCTTCTCGTGCGCCAGCCGGTGGATCCGCGACCAGTCCTCCCAGTGGGTGCGGTGGTCGACGATGTGCTGGCGGACCTCCCAGTCGAAGATCTCCGCGCCGCCGCCGGTGAGGGACTCGAGCCCGGCGTCGATCAGTTCGTCGAGGATCTCGGAGGCGGACAGCCCGGAGATGGTCTCGAAGTGGTGGATCTCGGTGGCGGTGAACGCCTTCAGGGACACGTCCGGCAGGGCGGCCTTCAACTCGCGCAGGGAACGCGGGTAGTAGCGCCACGGCAGGTTCGGGTGGAGCCCGTTGACGATGTGCAGCTCGGTGAGGTTCTCCGCCTCCATCTCCTTCGCGAGCTTCACCGCCTCCTCGATGCGCATCGTGTACGCGTCCTTCTCCCCCGGCTTGCGCTGGAAGGAGCAGTACGCGCAGGAGGCGGTGCACACGTTGGTCATGTTGAGGTGGCGGTTGACGTTGAAGTGGACGACGTCGCCGTTCTTCCGCGTCCGCACCTCGTGCGCCAGCCCGCCCAGCCAGGCCAGGTCGTCCGACTCGTACAGCGCGATGCCGTCCTCGCGGGACAGCCGCTCGCCGGAGCGGACCTTCTCCTCCAGCTCGCGCTTGAGCCCGACGTCCATGCCGATACCCCTTTTCCGAGTTTTCCTGCGAGACCCTGAGACGGACCCTGAGACAGACTCCGCCCACCGTAACGCCCCGGCTACCGGACCTCTTCGGGCAGCTCACCGACGCGGTTCTCCCACTTCGTGGAGAGCACGATGGTGGTACGGGTCCGGGAGACGCCCTTGGTGCCGGACAGCCGGCGGATGGTCCGCTCCAGCCCGTCCACGTCGGCCGCACGCACCTTGAGCATGTAGGAGTCCTCGCCGGCGATGAACCAGCAGTCCTCGATCTCCCTCAGGTCCTTCAGCCGCTGCGCCACGTCCTCGTGGTCGGCGGCGTCGGAGAGCGAGATGCCGATCAGGGCCGTCACCCCGAGGCCGAGCGAGGCGGCGTCCACGGTGGCGCGGTAGCCGGTGATGACGCCGGCCGCCTCCAGCCGGTTGATGCGGTCGGTGACGCTGGGGCCCGACAGTCCGACGAGGCGCCCCAGCTCGGCGTAGGAGGCCCGGCCGTTCTCCCTCAGGGCCTGGATGAGCTGCCTGTCCACCGCGTCCATGCGATCGAAGCCTTCCGCTGAAGAGTCTGGAGTTTGCTGAGAGGTGGTTCGGGTGGTGGTGCTACTGCTGGTGCTCTTGGTGTTGCTGCGGGTGCTGGTGCCGCGACGGGCTCCACGGACTCGGAGGGCTCTGGGGCCCCGGCCTCCTCGGGCTCACTCGGTGCGGGTGGACCCGCCGCCGAGTTCGCCCTTCCACCGGCGGTAGAGCCGGTGCTCGACGCCCGCCGCGTCGAGCACGCGTCCGGCGACGAAGTCCACCAGGTCCTGGATGTGCGTCGCGCCCGCGTAGAAGCCCGGCGAGGCGGGCACCACGGCCGCGCCCGCGTCGTCGAGGGTCACCAGGTGCCGCAGGGTCTGGCCGTTCAGCGGGGTCTCCCGGACGGCCACGACCAGCTTGCGCCCCTCCTTCAGGGTCACGCTCGCCGCCCGCTGCAACAGGTCCTTGGACAGCCCGAGCGCCACCCCGGCCACACAGGCCGTGGAGGCGGGCACGATCAGCATGCCCTTGCTCGGGTACGAGCCGGAGGAGGGGCCCGCCGCGAGGTCGCCGGCGGCCCAGTGCCGTACGCCGTCGAGGTCCACGGTGAAGGTGCCGGGCTTGCCGTCCGCCCCCCGGGACAGCCATTCCCGCAGGTCGTCGCGCCAGTGGGCGTCCCTGAAGGAGAGGCCGGTCTCGTCCAGCAGGGTGAGCCGCGAGGCACGGCTGACGACGAGGTCGACGCTCTCTCCCGCCTGGAGGAGCGCACGGAGCACGGCAGCCGCATACGGCGTGCCGGAAGCGCCGGACACCCCCAGGATCCAAGGCGTCCGGGTCGTCTCTCCTGGCTTGAGATGGTTCACGGCACCGAGCCTATCCGGCATGGTGGAGTGGGAACCGGGCAAGGGGGCCGGTCCGTTCCCCAGGCGGACGATCCAGACGGAGGGGGTGCCGTGTCCAATACCGGTTCACCGTGGTCGGGACGCGAGCGGGCGAAGACGGCGGCCGTGGTGATGGTGGCCTGGGTGGCGCTGCTGTGGCTGCTGGAAGTGGCCGACACGGTCTCCGGCCACGCCCTGGACGACTTCGGCGTCGTACCGCGCACGACCTCGGAGCTGGCCGACGTCGTCCCCTCCGCCTTCGTCCACTTCGGCTTCGCCCATGTCGCGGCGAACAGCGTGCCGCTGCTGGTGCTCGGCTTCCTCGCCGCCCTCGGCGGCCTGCGCCGGTTCGCCGCCGTGTGCGCGCTGGTCATCGTCGCCGACGGGCTGGGTGTGTGGCTCATAGCCCCGGCGCACACCAACACGGCGGGCGCCTCCGGCCTGATCTTCGGCCTCTTCGGCTTCCTGCTGTGCAGTGGCTTCGTGGAGCGCCGGCCGATGGGCGTCGTCGTCGGGGTGCTGGTCGGCGCGGTCTGGGGCGGCTCGATCCTCGCGGGCATCGCCCCCGGCCAGACCGGCGTCAGCTGGCAGGGCCACCTCATCGGCCTGCTGGCCGGCGTGGCCGCGGCCTTCCTGTTCCGCCGCAGACCCGAACGCCGGGACGCACTCACCGTGTGAGGCCGGGGCCCGGTGTGCGCCCTGCCCGGGCCGGCGGCTCCGAACGGTCGTCCCCGCATGCGCGGGGAGCACGAGGGGGGCCCACGGCCCGCTCGCTCTCCCGCAGCCGAAGATCAAGCAGACCGCCTGGAAGGGCTACAAGGTGAGCCCCCGCACCAGCAGGTCCAGCAGCGCGCAGACGAACAACGCGATGCCGATGAAGCCGTTGACGCTGAAGAACGCCCGGTTCAGGCGGGTCAGGTCGGTCGGGCGGACGATGGTGTGTTCGTAGACGAAGGCGCCCGCGACGATCAGGAGGCCGAGCCAGAAGAAGGCTCCGGCGTCGGTGAGGACCGCGTACCAGACGAACAGGGCCGTCGTCACGGCGTGGCAGGCGCGGGCGCCCCAGACGGCGGCCGGGATGCCGAAGCGGGCCGGGACCGACTTCACGCCGACCTCGCGGTCGGTGTCGACGTCCTGGCAGGCGTAGATCAGGTCGAAGCCGCCGATCCAGATGCCGACCGCGAGGCCGAGGACGACCGCTTCCCAGGACCAGGCGCCGGTGATCGCCAGCCAGCCGCCGACCGGCCCCATGGCCTGGGCGAGGCCCAGTATGGCCTGCGGGAAGTTGGTGAACCGCTTGCCGTACGGATAGACCACCATCGGGATCACCGCGATCGGCGCGAGGGCCAGGCAGAGCGGGTTGAGCAGGGCCGCCGCGACCAGGAACACCACGAGGGCGATCAGCGCGCCGGTCCACGCGTGCCTCACCGACACCGCGCCGGTGACCAGCTCGCGGTGCGCGGTGCGCGGGTTACGGGCGTCGATCTCGCGGTCGATGATCCGGTTGGCGGCCATCGCGAAGGTGCGCAGGCCGACCATGGCGATCGTGACCAGGAACAGCCGGCCCCAGTGGATGTTCCCGTCCCACTCGTACATCGCGGTGAGGGCCGCGATGTAGGCGAAGGGGAGGGCGAAGACCGAGTGCTCGATCATCACCAGGCGCAGGAACGCCCTGGTGCGCCCCGGCTGTCGCGGGAGTGCGGCGGAGGCCGACGTCACAGTCCGTACTCCTTCCAGCGGCGGTCGACCAGCGCCGCCGTGGCCGGGTCGGACTCGACCATGTCGGGCCAGCCGCCGTCGCGCGTGTACCCCTCCTCGGGCCACTTCTTCGTCGCGTCGATGCCCGCCTTGCCGCCCCAGAACTGCTGGTAGGAGGCGTGGTCGAGATGGTCCACGGGGCCCTCGACCACGCTGAGGTCGCGGGCGTAGTCGGTGTTGCCGAGCGCGCGCCAGGCGACCTCGTGCAGGTCGTGCACGTCGCAGTCGGAGTCGACGACCACGATCAGCTTGGTCAGCGACATCATGTGGGCGCCCCAGACCGCGTGCATCACCTTCTGGGCGTGCTTGGGGTACTTCTTGTCGATCGAGATGATCGCGCAGTTGTGGAAGCCGCCGGCCTCGGGGAGGTGGTAGTCCACGATGTCCGGGATGATGATCTTGAGGAGGGGGAGGAAGAAGCGCTCGGTGGCGCGGCCCAGCGGGCCGTCCTCCGTCGGCGGCCGGCCGACCACGATCGACTGGAGCAGCGGGCGCTTGCGCATCGTGACGCAGTCGATCTTCAGGGCGGGGAACGGTTCCTGCGGCGTGTAGAAGCCGGTGTGGTCGCCGAACGGGCCCTCGGGGAGCATCTCCCCCGGCTCCAGCCAACCCTCGATGACGACCTCGGCCTGTGCCGGGACCTGGAGCGGGACCGTCTTGCAGTCGACCATCTCGATCCGCTTGCCCTGCACGAACCCGGCGAACAGGTACTCGTCGATGTCGCCGGGGAGCGGCGCCGTGGAGGCGTACGTCACGGCGGGCGGGCAGCCGAAGGCGATGGCGACCGGGAGCCGCTCACCGCGCCGGGCCGCCACCTGGTAGTGGTTGCGGCTGTCCTTGTGGATCTGCCAGTGCATGCCGATGGTGCGCTTGTCGTGGCGCTGGAGCCGGTACAGGCCGAGGTTGCGGACGCCCGTCTCGGGGTCCTTGGTGTGGGTGAGGCCCAGGTTGAAGAAGGAGCCGCCGTCCTTGGGCCAGGTGAACAGCGCGGGAAGCCGGTCGAGGTCCACGTCGTCGCCGTGCAGGACGACCTCGTGCACCGGGGCGTCCTTCACCTTCTTCGGCGGTACGTGGGTCATCGCGCCGAGCTTGCCGAACGCCTCCCGCACACCGATGAAGCCCTGGGGCAGCTCGGGCTTGAGCAGACCGCCGATCTTCTCGCTGATCTCGCCGTACGACTTCAGTCCGAGCGCCTTCAGCAGCCGGCGGTCGGTGCCGTACACGTTCATGGCGAGGGGCATGCTCGAGCCGCGCACGTTCTCGAAGAGCAGTGCGGGACCGCCGGCCTTCTGCACCCGGTCGACGATCTCACCGACCTCGAGATGCGGGTCGACCTCTGCCTTGACGCGCTTGAGGTCGCCCTCGCGCTCCAGGGCCCTGAGCAGGGAGCGAAGATCGTCGTAAGCCATGGGGCCAAGTATCCCCGAACGGTTACCCTGGGCCTGTACCTGGGGGCTGTGCCGACGTCCCCGACGACCCCTTCTCTGGAGAGGCCCATGCTCCGGGTGCTGATGTTCCTCGTCCCCCTCGCGCTGAGCGTCTACGCGTTCATCGACTGCATCAGCACGAAGGACGAGGACATTCGTCACATGCCCAAACCGCTGTGGGCGATCCTCGTGCTGCTGTTCCCGCTCGTCGGCTCCATCTCCTGGATCATCGCCGGCAAGAAGCGGCATCCGATGGGCGCGGGCGGTCAGGTCGGTTCCGCCTGGAGCCGGGGCGGCGGCCGGCAGCAGTGGGTCGCCCCGGACGACAACCCCGAGTTCCTCAAGTCGCTGAACGAGGAGAAGGACCGGGACCCGGACGACAGCCAGGGCGACAAGGGCGGCGGCAAGGGCTAGGGCACGGACGGCCCGGGCCTCCCGGATCTCGACGAGTCGGAGTGCGTCGGCTCAGCGCAGGCGCGACGAGGACAGGATCGACAGCAGGTGGGCCGGGACCATCAGCCAGGTGATCACGGCCAGCGCGCCCAGCGCCCAGCGGGTCGGCTCGATGCCGCCGGTCACCGCGTCGGCCACCGCCGCGACCAGCAGGACCAGGGAGGCCTCGATGCCGTTGGTCACCCGGTGGATCTTGAAGGCGGCGGCGACGCGGCGCACGGTGGCCACGCCCTGCGAGCGCGGGCGGGTCGACTCGTCGTCGGCGACGGCCAGTCCGCGCCGGGCGCGGGCGACGTCCACCAGGTCGGTGGAGGCCTTGAGCAGGACGACTCCGAGGGCGGTGGCGATGCCCACCGACAGCCAGCCGCCGAAGCCGGACTCGGCGGCCCGGTAGCCCGCGCCCGCCAGCAGTGCCGCGTCGGCGAGGTACGCGCCGAGCCGGTCGACGTAGATGCCGGTCGCGCTGTTCTGGCCCTTCCAGCGGGCGACCTCGCCGTCCACGCAGTCGAAGAGCAGGAACAGCTGCATGAGGACCACGGCGAGGACCGCACCGGTCAGGCCGGGGATCATCAGCGCGGCGCCGGCGGCGACCCCGCACACGACCATGGTCCAGGTCAGCTGGTCCGGGGTGACCGGGGTGCGCACCAGTTGGCGGGTCGCGCGCAGGGATATCTTGCGCATGTAGAGGCGGCCCGCCCAGTGTTCGCCGTTGCGGCTCGCCAGCTTGGCCTGCGGCTGGCAGACCTCCCGCAGCTCCTCCAACGCCGGAGCAGCACCCATGACGTTCCTCCCACCCGGGCCCGACTGCCGCTCACGCGGCGATGATCGAGCCAGCAGGCTACGCCTCCGTGCTCTCCTGGACGCGGGAGGGAGCCTCAAGGCGCCCGTCCGGCGTGCCCCGGCCTCACAAGCCGGGGCATATCGGCACCCCCGCCGGGCCCACGCGCCCTCAGTCGTGCCCTCGCTGCGCCCCGGTCGCCCGACGGGTCCCTCCGGGACATGCGGAGGGCGGGGTCCGAAGACCCCGCCCGAAGACCGAGGAGCCCCGGCTCAGGGCCACACAAGGCAGTAAGCCTGATGCCCCGCCTCGTGCAGCCGGTGCGAGAAGTCCTGCCACTCGTGCAGCGATTGGGTGAGGCGGAGCCCTGACCTGGGAGTTCTCTGCCGCACGCGCGTTGACCTGCGGGAACTACTCTCGGTAGTTCTCACTGGTCGCCGCTGTTTTCCGGGCTCATGTGCCCTGGATGTGCCCTCTAGGGCGCCTACCGCAGCACGTTGACGAGGGTTTCGCACAGAGCCTCGGCATCGTCCATTCGGCGTCTGCGTCGACCAGCAGCTCGTTGGGGGCGCTGCCCGGCGTTGTTGGCCAGGCCCGTAACGAAACCGAGCTCCTGCCCGGCCACGTCGAACAGCTGGTCGACATCGTTCTCGTCCACGGTGTCGACACGGACGGTCAGGCATCTGCGCCCGGCGGCGAGGACAGCGGTGGCGACCTTCTCGGCGACCTCGTCATGCGAGCGGTACCCCACGACGATGTCATGGCCGTCGGCCGCGAGACGTGCGTAGACCGCAGTACCGATGCCCCTGCTGCCGCCCGTGACGATGGCGACTGGCTGCCGCATGAGGAACCTTCGGAGTATCGCGTTGATCGATCAGCTTGTGTTCGGCATCAGTTCCCTGGCAGCGGTTTGAAGGTGTCTTCCACTCCCGCGGGGAAGGACACCAGACCGTCCGTCGACGGAACCTGCAGGGTCGCCTCCGCCGTCAGGGGTGCGGTCAGGTCGTCGTCCCGCCATCCCTGGCCCCGCAGATCGATGCGCGCCGGCTTCCGTCCCCCGAATACCCGCGCGATTGTGGCTTCGTTCGTGTCGTCGGTGCTGGCGATGAGATGTATGCCGAGCCGTGGCCCTTCCACCGCAACCTGTCTCAGCACCGTGAACACTTCCGGCGCCAGCAGCAGCACCTTCTGGAAGTCGTCCACAACGACGACGAGGCGCCGCAGAATGTGTGGGATGCCGTACTCGGCCGCGTCGTATGCGAGCGCCCCAAAGTCTGAGTCGTCGATGCTGCTCCCCAGCATGTTCCCGCGCTTTGTGACTTCCTGTCGGAGCTTCTCGCAGAACGAGAGGACGTGCGCCTGGTGGTCTCTCAGGTGGAGGAACGAGGCACCGCGCACGACGTCCTCGAAGCGGGTGAGCCCGCTGCGTCCGCTGTAGTCAGCGCGGACCAGTTCGAGACCTGTCGGGTTCTGCCGCGTCAGCTGGTCCAGCACGCGGAGCAGGACGCTCCTGCGGATTGCGGCCGGAAGCCCGCGGAGCAGGAGGTGGGGGCCTTGGCCGCCACGGTGTTCGCTCTCCAGGTCCAGTCCCACCGGATCCAGGCCGGGATCAAGCCCGAGGGAGACCCGCATGGGCTGGTTGCCCCCGGGCCTCTGGAGCGCGAGGGAGTCGAGGGCACGCCGCAGCCTGGCCGCAGACGGCCGGTGGGCGGGGTCCCTCCGGGTGCATGCCTCCAGAATCGCCGTCCAGTCGGGGGAGAGCAGGCCAGCGGGCAGTGCCAATGGGGCTTCGGAGAGATACTCCCCCTGTCCCTCGCCCGTCGCCGCGTCCATGAGGATGGCACCGAGCGCGTACACGTCGGACTCGCAGGTCGGTTCGCCGCCGGGCACTTCCTGCTCCGGGGCACGGTACCGGGGGTGTGGCGCGTACGCGCCCAAATGCGGACTGGTCCTGCCGTCCACGGAAGCGGTCATCCACCCGGTGATCTGCATCTTCCGCCCCGCCACCAGCACGCGACGGGGGGTGAGCGAGCCATGGACCAGGCCGTTCTCGTGGGCGTTGGCGAGGCTCGCCGCGAGCTGGCGGGCGACCTCCAGCAGGCCCGCCCGGTGCAGGGTGCCCTCCTGCCCTACGAAATCATGCAGGTTCGGTGCCGGTTCCGAGGCGCTGTCCAGCGCGCATTCGACGGCGAGCCAAGGCCGGAGGCGGTGGGCGTCCCAGGCCAGGAGTCGCGGCGCGAAGAAGCCGTCCAGCCGCTTCAGCGCCGTCACCTCGGTCGTCACGAGGTCGGCGGCGTGCCGGGGGTTGTGCACCTCGGGTGTGCGGATGACGAGCACGCGGCCCTCGCCGTCGTGAGCCAGGAGCAGTCCGATGTCCGCCCAGCCCCCCTCGTGCTCGGCGAACACCTCGTACGGCAGGCCGTCCGGGCCTTCGAAGCGGCGGTCGGCGACGGACAGCCGGCACCATCCCGTCAGCTCCTCGTCGAGGACGAAACCGTCCGGGAGCTCCCGCAGCTCGACGTGCGGGCTGAGCGGTTCGGGTGCGGATTCCGGTTCCGGCGGGGCGGGCGGGGCGATGCCGAGCCTGCGCCGGAGGGTCTCGTCGACCCAGCCGAAGGGCCTGCGGCTGCCCGATCTGACCTGCTCCGGTCCCTCGGAGTGGGGAAGCCAGGCCGGGAATCCCGTCGACGCGTTCGGGAGTCCGCTGAGATGGGCCGTGACCTCCCGTGCCGTCCTGACCAGTTCGGAGGGCGGCACCGTGCCCAGCAGAACCGTGCGGATGTCCTCGGTGAAGTCGAAGGTCCTCTGGTGCGGGAGGTCGGCGGAGCCGTCGACGCCGTGCATGAGGCCGCCGAGGAAGACCTCCGCCAGGTGGGCCGTGTCGACGGACGGCTGCAGGGCGTGCTGGACGAGCCGCATCGCCGGGACGGGGAGTGGTGCCACGGCCGCCAGGTGTGCCGCGAGGCGGTACGCCTCCGAGGACGCCGAGGTCTTGAACCGCAGCACGGTCTCCTCCGCCGCGACGGACCCGGCGGGCCGGGTGAACGCCCGTGCGCCGACGGCGAGGACAGGCGTGTCCGGACCGGTCAGGAGCGGGAGCACCACGGTCTCTCCGGGGGAGCCGATGAGCTGGGCCCAGGTGCCGATGTCGCTTCGCTCCGCGGAGAGCACCGGGACCGGGACGCCGTCGTAGGGGGCCAGTTCCGGCGGCAGGACGGGGTCCTCGACGTGCCAGGACCGGTTGGCCGCTCCCCTGCGGCGGGTCGTCACGCGCCAGGGCCGCGCGTCGATGCCCGAGCCCGCCCAGAGCCGCGGCGGGAGCGCGTGGAGGACGGCCACGGGCCCCGTCGACGCGGCGCGGTCGAGCTCTCGATGCATCGTCCCGTCCCGCCAGGCCCGTCCGACGCCGTCGCTCACGACGAGAAGCAGGGTGTTGCCGGAGGGGTCGAGGACCGTGGACATCGGTCGCGCCCGGTCGCGCCCGCCGTACGGGCGGCCGGTCAGCCGGGGACCGCCGGGCGTGCGGCTGTCGAGGCCGTGGAGGCGTACGTCCCGGAAGGCGCCGCACCGCTCCATCAGGGCACGGACCTCGCCCGCGAGCCGCTGCCACAGGAGCATCGAGACGCCGTCGTCGACGAGGACCGCCAGGTCGAGCCAGCGGGTCCGTGTGGGACGGAGCACGGCGTCGGGGAGGCCGGTCTCGGCCATGGCGGAGACTGTCGCGTCGACGTCGAGTTCGGTGCGCAGCGCGTCGGGACGGAGCTGCCGCAGGGGACGCAGGGCGCGCCCGATCCGGAGCTCCGTACCGTCGAGCGCCTTCATTCCCGGGGCGCGTACGGCCATCGCGGACCGGTCGGAGGAGACGGCCTGACTCGGCGGCACGGGGGCTGCGTGCAGCCCGTCCTCCTGCGAGGTACGCGCTCCGCTGGTCGCCGTGGCTCCGAGGGCCGTCCCATCCCGATGCTCGTCCCCGCCCTCGAAGGGCGGCGCGGCGGCGGGCTCGGCCGGGGCCGGAGACGCTGCCTCGGCGGCGGGCTCCGCGGCCCGGGCCAGCCGTGCCAGCGCCGTGGCCGCCGCCGGGGGCAACCGTGCCGCGAGCCACAGCACGTCGCGGAGCTCCTCGGCGTCGAGGAGCTCGCCGTCGCCGGACAGGGCGTCGCGCACCCGGTGCAGCATGAGCCCGGTCACAGGGTGCGCGCGAGCCGGTGCAGGACGGCGTCCAGCAGTCCGTCCGCGTCGAGTTCGACGCCGCCACGCCGGAGGAACACGGCGTTGAGGAGCTGGTCCGTCGCGAGCTCACCGCGCGCCCTGCGGGCGAGGAAGGCACGCATCAGGTCGTCGATCTCGGGCGTGCCGTGGGCTTCGGAGCCGTCTTTCGGGTCGAGGTGGGCGGAGATGATGGCGCGCAGTCGGTTTTCGTCCGGTTCCGGGAGGTCGAGGCGGACGCAGCGGCGCAGGAAGGCCGGCGGGAAGTCCCGTTCGCCGTTGCTGGTGATGATGACGACGGGGAACTCTGAGCAGCGGACGCGGCCACGGACGACCTCGGTCCACTCGCCGGAGTCGGCGGTCATCACGCGTACCGAGGACTGTTCCTCAGGGAGCCGGGCGAGCTCGGGGATCTCGAACTCGCCTTCCTCGAAGACGTTCAGGAGGTCGTTCGGCAGGTCGACGTCGCCCTTGTCGAGTTCGTCAACGAGGAGGACGCGCGGCGACTCCGATGTCACCAGGGCGGTGCCGAGCGGGCCGAGCCGCAAGTACGAGCCGATGCCCGGGTCCTGCAGCGTGGAGACGTCACCGCCGTGGGGTTCACGGCTCATGTTGGTCTCGCGGAGCCTGCCGATGGCGTCGTAGCGGTACAGCGCGTCCTGGAGTGTGGTGCGGCTGTTGACCGGCCAGTGCAGGACGGGACCGAGGGACAGCTCGTGGGCCACGGCGTACGCCAGGGACGACTTGCCCGTCCCGGGGTGTCCGGTGACGAGGAGCGGCCGGCGGAGCAGCAGTGCGGCGTTGACGACGTCCGCTTCCTGAGGGCCGATCAGATAGGGCCGGTTGCGGTGGGAGGTGTTCGTCTCCCCGTCCGCGTCGCCGCCGAACCGCCGCCAGGGCGGGGCCTCGGGGAAGGTGATGGTCTTGGCGCGGCCGTCGCCCTTGAACAGCCGCCAGTCGGCGTCCTGCCCGTCGTCGACCGTGTCCTGCTGCCCGTGGGGTTCGTGGGCCGTCATCGGGTGTCCGTCCTTCTCCATGGTGCGGGGGTTCGGTGGGTGTGGTGCGTCATGACGGGTCGGCCAGCCGCAGCGGTCCTGGCAGCGCCAGTTCGCCTTCCTCCCAGATGAGAGCCGGTCGCGCCGCCCCGTCCGAGGCGGCGTCCTGCGACATTCGGAACTCCTGAAGTCGTCGAGGGAGCTTGTCGAGGGGGCCAGTGGGGTCGAGGGCGTCCATCCGGGGCGCGTCCTCGTGCGACCCGGCGTCTCGGTCCCACAGCACGACGGGCACTCCCATGGCCAGGCACACGTGGAGGAGCTGCTGCCGTCGCTCCGGCGGCCCGTGGAGGACGACCCGCGCGGTGTCGCGGTGGGGCTCGTCCAGGAGTTTGTGCAGGCTCATGATGTCGTGGCACGACTCGTCGACAACGAGTGTCCCGTCGCCCCCGACCGCCCAGCGTCTGCGCATCTCGCTCGCCGCCGTGGGGACGCTGCCGGTCAAGTCGGGGCAGCGCAGCGTGACCTGGTAGCGACCTCCCAGCGGCGTGCTCAGTTCGGCGAGGTCGGGGAAGAGGTCCCCCAGTACGCTGCCCACGTCCCACTCGTCGACGGGGATGTCCAGTCCGTCGGCCTTCACCACTACGTCGACGCGCGTCGGAGCGTGGCCGCTCGCTGCCTCGCTGCCGTCCGCCGTCTGACGTATCAGCCGCCCGATCTCCCCCGGCTCCAGGGAGTCTTCCGGGGTGGCCACCGCCGTGCGCCCGCCGTCCTTGTGGCCGAGCCAGATCTCGCACAGGAAGCGGTCCGGATCGGCTGCTCCCGCCCGGTCGAGCCGCACGATGATCTGCGTGACGGGCGCGGGGACGCGGGCGGCCCAGGCCTCGGCGTCCGCGCGGCGTTCCGCGAGCGCGGCGACGCTGATGCCCAGGCGTCCGGCGACACGTTCGCACCAGGCGCGTAACCACCACCGTCGGTCCGGGTCGGCGACGGCGGCAGCCACGAACTCCGCGAGCCGGAGCAGCGCGGGGACGGGCAGGGAGCCGGTCGTGGCGCCGCGCCCGTCCGGGTACTCCTCCAGCGCCCGTACGACGGCGTCGAGGTCCTCCACCGCCAGGCGGGAAGAGCGCTTCAGCGCTTCCGGGAGCTCCAGGAGCCGCAGGGCCTCCTGTGCCGCGCGCGGGATCAGCTCCGGCTCGTCCACGGCGACCCTGAGCAGGGCGGTGTGCAGCTGCTCGTGTTCGGTGACGGAGAGCAGCCTGGCGGCGGGCTCGACGCGGCCGAGCGCCAGCAGGCCGTTCAGCGTTGTGCGGTCGCCGCCGTGGCCGCCGACCACGGGAGCCAGCGACTCCGTCAGGGTGGCCAGTGCCCGTTCCTCGGTGAGCAGCAGCGTGGCCAGCTCGTCCAGGGTGGGCGCCGACTGCTCGTCAGCCAAGGGTGCCTCCAGGCCGAGGCCGGCGGCGAGGTGCCTGCAGTGGTCGGCACGGCGCGCCGTGTCGTCCAGCAGGGCCCGCAGCAGCGGGACCATCTGGCGTACGGAGTCCTCGGCCGGTCCCATACAGGCGAGGTGATCCGGTGCGACAACCTGGCATCCGGCGAGGATGTCGTGTGCGCCCGCGCGGGTCAGGCGCTCCCGTACCGTCTGCCAGGGCACGGCCCAGCTACGCCGGACGGTCTCCTGCGCCCGCAAGGGATCCTGGCCGGACATCACCTGGGCGATGACGAGTCCGGCGACGGTGCGGTCGGACTTCACCCGCAGGGGGCCGCCGCTGTAGCCGGGTCCGATGGCGGCGCCAGCCAGGGAGCCGTCGAGGTAGCAGCCGGGGCCGTCCCGGAAGCCGGCCACGGCGTCGGCGTAGGTGATGCCGACACCGCCGCCGTGCCAGGCGCGGAGTTCCAGCCCCTCGGTCATGTCCCGCCAGACCACGGGGGTGGCCCACTCGGGGGCCGTCTCCTTCAGCTCGAGCACCGCCAGATCGCCGTCCCACACGACGTCGCCCGACCGTGGCTCGGGCGCCACCCAGACCGACAGCCGGGCCCAGCCGTACCGAGAGGTCCTGCCGGAGCCGTGGAAGGCAATTCTCAAAAACTTCTCGCCGGTGGGGCGTTCGGCGCAGAGCAGATCCCGCCCCACCGCGTCGTTGACGACGTGTGCGCAGGTCAGCAGGTGGTTCGGCGAGAGCAGCGCGGCTGCTCCGGCCGCCTTTTTGTCGCCCTCGCGCAGCAGCGCGGCGTAGGAGACCGGCGCTGCCGGCCGCCTGAACCAGCCCATCGGCTACGCCGGGGAGGCGTCGCCGGTGCCCTGGTTCTGCCAGGTGGCGCTGACGGTCATGGTCGCCTGGCCGTTGGCGCCGACGATCCCGAGCTTGAGGTCTTGGCCGATCTGGATACCGAACTCGACCGTCAGCTCCTGGGGCGGGTGCGCGGTGGCGGTGACCGCGGTGTGGACCTCTTCGAGCAGCGGGCCGAGCGGCCGCAGAGCGGACTGGAGCACGTCCTGGGCGAGCACGGCGGCCCCTCGACCGCGGGCGACCGGGATGACGGCGCCGAAGCCTTCCGGTAGGTCGGCGGCGTCTGCGGAGGGGGCGGCGGGCGCGAGTGCGGAGACCGGTTCTCCGACGCCGGCGAGTTCCACGCGGATCGCGGCACCGGCGAGTTCGACTTCGATGTGGTCGGGCATGCGCCACATTGTGCCCGAGCGGCGCGGCCGCACCGAACTTCCCCCGGAATCCGTCCACAGCCCGTCAGAACGAGGGCCTACGGACGTATATGACGGTCTCCGTCAAGGCGTCGGAACCGGCTGTTCCTCTTTCTGGACGTACCAGTTCAGCGGCGGCTCCTGGGCGAGGACGGCGCCGATGGTGACGGCGGGGAGGAACTCTGGGTGGAAGTCGGAGCCGCGCGCCGGCCACGCAGTGCTTTGGCCAGGAGGTCTTGCGGTCGGGAGTCTCGGAGAAAGGGTCCCCGGGGTCGATGTGGTGGTCGCGGGTGGCCACGACGACGTGCTGGTACCCGGCCTCCGCGGCGCGTCCGACCAGGTCGCGCACCTTTACGGCGATTTCGGCTCCACCTGCCACAGCGACACTGCCGCCCTCGCAGAAGTCGTTCTGCACGTCCACCCGAGAAACGCCTAGGGCATCGCTACCGCCTTGGGCAGCTCCTCCCTTTCCCGCAGCATTTCTTGTACAGGGGGTCGACAATACCGACGGCCCCGACGAGAGGGGCACTGCCAGCGGATGGCTACCGGCTGTCGGGCACAACTACTCCAGGGAGATGCGGAAGAGGTTGCCGGAACGGGTAGGCGTCCGCAGGTCGGTCCGGCTGGTAGGTCATGCGTACAGTGCTCTCGGTTTTCCCTACTGCGTTGCGTCGCAGGTCATGCAGCGGCTCACGGCCGCTCGCTCGGTGTTGCCCTGCGTGGCATGTAGCGGGTGGGAAGGTGCGAGACGGCGCCATGCCCCCGGTGAGGGGGTGAGCACCCATCCGTAGAGGGGTGGTCGAATGTCGGCCGGATCGATGTGCCCGCAGCCGGGGAGGTGGGCCTTGCCGCTGGCGTGGATGATGATCGCAGCCGTCGGCCACTCGCCCCATTCGCTGCCGGGCGCGCCGCTGCGGGGTGTGCGCGGAGCGCAGTCCGCACAATTGTGCATTTCGTGGCGTTCGCAGTACTGCATTGTCCTCTTCCCGTGAGGTCCGGCAAGCAGCCTACTTGTCTCGATATCGGCGCCAGGCCAGATCCTGGGCCTGACCGTCGACATGACGGCTCGCCCGGGAGGGCACTGATCGGGCACGTCTCGCGTCAGCGGGGGCGAGTAGCTACCGCCCCAGGGACGGATCCGGTCCGAAGTCGGCGACCTGCATGGTGGCTGATCCTCCGGGCGGGCTGTTGAGTACCCCGCGGACGCGCACGGGGATGCCGGAGTCATGGCAGCGGACTGCTTCGTGGTAGCCGGCGTCGGGTAGGTCCATCCACACCGTGCGGCTGCGTCGCTGGATGAGGGCTTGGACGCCCACCCTGCCTGTCTCGTCGTCTGGATGCCGGTTCAGGTGAGTGACCAGGCCGAAGATCACGTTTTCGCGGCTGTATACACTCGTTTTCAGCTGGTTTGACACTCGCTCCACGATGGCGATGGCATCGTGGTTGAACTCCACCTCGCGTGGTGTGCCGGGGGGAGCTGCAGCCACGCGGGACCAGTTGAAGGTGACGTCTAGGGTGTCTACCGCGTCGCTGTTCACGACCTTGGACAGGGCTTGGCACAGCTCGTACGAGACGCCTTCTCCGATGGAGTCCGAGATCTCGCTGGGAGTAGGCACCCGCTCGGCACCGGCCATTTCCTCCAGAACGCCCAGGGCACGTGACATGGTCGCGGTGACGCGTCGATCGAAGAGGGTCTCCTCGACCTCGATGTCGATCTGCTCCTGTCCCCGCTCGTACACGTCCAGTGGCGACCGAGCCTGGCTGATGATGGGCACGATGTAGGAGCCCTTGCGGGTCTGCCCGAGGCGGACATCGCGGGCCTGCTCCCGAGCGCGGGTGGGGAAATTTCGAAAGTGTCCCTGGCGGCGGATGGTGGCCGCGGCCGATGCCACGCGGAGGCGCTTGGCGGACTGGAACAGCTCGAATCCGGCGTCCAGGGGAATCGATCCGTCGCGGATGGTGGGGTGGGAGGCCCTGAGGTCCGTGACGTCGTGGAACACGGACGCGATGGCGGCCTGCACGGTCCGTGTGTCCTCCGCGCTGACACGCGCCAAATCTTCGACGAGCATGCGTGCGCGCTTGCCGAAGTCCGGTGCTCCTTGCTTCATGGGGACGAGCACGACTTCCTCGGTCGGTCCCGGCAGACGCCAGAGCTCGGCCACGTCGCTGCCGGACACTGTGGACCAGCCTGTGACCTTGAGATAGCTCCGGATCTCGTCGGGTCCGAAGGGAAGCGTGTCGGTAGCCATGTCAGTGCACCCCCGCGCTGCCGGACAGGAGAATGCTGCGTGCCATGTCGAACATGCCGCGCATGGATTTCACGGAGAGTTGTCGCTCCTCCGGGAGACTGATCGCGGTCGTGGCACGGCTGGCCACCGAGTCGCGGCCGTGCAAGCAGGCCCAGTATCCGTGGCAGGCGAGCACGACGGAAGCGGAGTGCTGGGTGACCCAGAGTTCGAGGTTGGGCGGGACCACCAAGAGCACCAAGTGCCCAGGCGCTGAGCGTTCCGTGCTGCGCAGCTTGTCGTAGGTCTCGATATCCAGGTCGAAGCTGTACCCGCCTCGGATGACGCGAGGGCTCTGGGTGCACTTGAGCTGAAAGTCGACCATCAAACCGCGATCCCGGAGCGTGACGTCCACACCGTCCTTGTCGACGTTCCACTCGCCCACGGTGTAACCGCCTTGGGAAGCGAGAGCGTGTACGTACGCGCGACTGATCTGTTCCTTCTGCCAGCTTGTCGCTTCGCCTGCCACGCGCCCTCCTCCTCGCCGCTTGATCGCGAGAATAGGCGTGGGCGAAGCATGTGGGAACAGGGCCTCAACGCCTTGATATTCGGCAGGAGTCGTCGACGCTTTCTTTGCGCCAGGCGTGTCGAGCAGAGCCACGGGTCCTCGTCCTTGAAGCCGTTCGTGGTCAGTGGCATTGGCGTTCTGCTCTGGGCCGCATGGATAGGTCAGGCGAACGCCTCCTGGCGGAAGGCGTTGCGGATGTCGGTCAGCGGCTGGCGGTCGCGGGTGTAGTAGAGCTTGTTGGTTAGCAGCACTGCCCACCGGTCCTGGGTGGGGGAGACCCACATGCCGGTGCCGGTGAAGCCGTAGTGGACCCAGACGTCCTCCTCGTCGGTGGTGCCGGGGGCCGGGTGCCAGAACAGGCCGCGCTCGGGCTGGAGCCCACCGGTCTGCACGGTGAGGGAGTAGGTGCACCACTCGGCGCCGAAGCCGGCCTCGCCGGGGGCTGTGGTGTGGTCAAGCATGTAGCGCAGGAAGGCGGTCAGGTCGTTGAGGACGGTGAAGGTGCCGGCGATGCCGCAGACTCCGCCGAGGAGCCGGGCGGAGAAGTCGTGGGCGGTGCCCTTGAGGTGGGTGCCGGTGTCCTGGTCCAGTTCGGTGGGGGCGCATCGGGGCGCAATGTCGGCGGGCAGTGGACCGAAGCGGGTGGAGTCCATGCCCAGCGGGTGCCAGGTCCTCGTCTCGCAGAGCTGGTCGAGAGGTCGGCCGGACAGGTGTTCGGCAAGGTAGCCGAGGATGAGGGCGGCCCGGTCGGTGTACTCGACGGCCTCGCCTGGTGGCCGGTGGAGTTGCTCGTGCAGGACGCCTCGGCGGATGTCGTCCTGGTCGGTGCCGTAGAGGTTCTTCAGCTGGGCGCGCAGGGGAAGGCCGGCTGTGTGCGTCAGCAGCTGCCGGGCGGTCACGGCGCCGAGCGGATGGCCGGTGACCTCGGGCCAGAAGTCGCCGAGTGGCTGGTCGAGGTCGAGGGCGCCGTCTTCCCACAGAGCGCCGATGGACGACCACACGGCCAGGATCTTGGTAAGGCTGGCGGCGTCGAAAACGGTGTCGGAGCGCATCGGCACATCTGGCTCATCGGGGTCAAGGACGCCGGTGGCGCCTCGGACACGGATGCCGGTGGCGTCACCGACGGCCCATACGGCTCCGGGGTACACCTTGTCGCGGACGCCCTCGCTCAACAGGGCTTCGATGCGGTCGCTGTCGTACGTCATGGTCTCCCTCTTCGCCGGGGCATCCCGCCGGTCAGCGTAGTGACGTTCACGGGGCGGGCCGGGCAGCGACGTGGCGGGCTGCCAGGAAGGCAGTTCAGGTGAGTTGGCGGCCCAGGTCGGTCAGAGACCGTGCGGTCGCCGAGAGTGGATAGCGTGCCGCGTTCGCGTAGCCCGCCTGTCGTAGGGAGGACAACAGGCCGGGGACGGTGCACAGTCGGTCGAGGTCACGGGCCAGGGCGGAAGAGTGGGTGAAGTCGGTGGCGACGCCGGAGGCGGCGAGGGCCTCGCTGAGCCCGGATACGGGTTGGTAAAGGACCGGCAGTCCACAGGCTTGAGCCTCCAAGGCGACCAGACCCATGGCCTCCAGCGTGGTGGACGGCATGACCAGTACGTCGTGTTCGGCGAATGCCTTCCACAGTTGCGGGCGGCGGAGCCAGCCGAGATAGCGGGCCCTCACGCCGGCCCGTTGCAGGAGCGGGGCCATGGAGTGGAACTGGGCTCTGGGCGCGGCGACGCTCAGCTCGACACCTGGTACAGGGGCCAGATTTTTGATCAAAAACCCGACGCCCTTCTCGGCAGTCAGGCGTCCCGCGTACAGCAGACGTAGGTGGCTGCTGGAGGTGCAGGTGGGCCGGGTCGGCGGGGCACTGAGCAGGTGATCGGGGATCCCCCAGGGGATGTGAGTGATCTTGCGCCGGTCGATCTGAGGGGCGAGCTTGAGGAGGTGGTCGGCCATCGCTCCTGTGGGCACGACGATCGCATCGGCCGCCCCCGCGGTCTCGCGCAGGACCTGGAGCTGGTCGCGGTGGGCCTCGGCGAAGATCAGGTCCGTGCCGTGGACCAGGGCGATGCGGGGGTGCAGGGGCAGGGCCCGGATCAGGGCGGGGGTGGCGCCGAAAGCGAGGTGCTGGAGATGCAGGACCCCGATCTGGGCTGGGTCGATCGCTGCGGCGAGAGCCCTTCGCAACGCTGCGACGTAGCGGCCGAAAGCCGGGCCCTCCAGGCATTTTCCGGCAACGGGCAGCAGGTCGAGTCCGGCGGGGACGCGGTGCGTGGGGCTGGACCGACCCAGCATGAACGCGCGGGCAGGGATGAGCGGGCGGTCGCCGGTGTAGAGGTCGAGGAAGAGTTCGACGCTGCCGCCGGGGCTTCCAACGGGCAGGTCGAGGAAGGTGGCTGCAAGCGGCCCGCCGGCCGAACGGGGGCTCACAGGACTCCTCCATGGATCTCTTCGTAGAGGCGGGAGATGCCGATGCCGTCCGTGGCCGCGTACTTGGCGGGCTGCTGCTGGTAGCTGGCCGGAGCGCCGACGGCGGTGAGGAACACGAGCTTGCCGAAGGTCATCCCCGGGTAGACGTGCACGGGTCGGGCGGCGCGGATTTCCAGGGTCCAGCGGATGGCGTGGCCCTGGTGGCCGAGCGGGGCCGAGACGTGGACCCAGATGCCGAGGGCGCCGATGGTGCGGTCGCCGTTGAGCATCTGGGCATACGTCTCCGAGCCGGTCCTCTCCAATGTGACGCCGAGGTAGAGCATCCCGGGTTGCAACAGCAGGCCGGTGGTGGGAATGGACTGCTCGGTGAAGGCGGTGGGGGTGGCGGCGTCGAGGTCGCCGTCGCAGATGCGGATCGTGTCGCCGAGGCGCCAGTCGTAGGCGTTCGGGGAGAGGCGGGCGGGATCGTACGGATCGATGGTGATCTCGCCGGCCTGGACGGCGGCGGCGATGCCGGGTCCCGTGAGGATCACGAAGCCACCGCCCGAAGTCCGGCGACGTCGCGCCAGTAGGCCGATGGCTGCGGGCCCGTGGCAGCCTGGTATTTGCCGCGGTAGAGGTCGATGGCGCCGGTGGAGACGAAGAACATGATCTGCCCGATCTTCATGCCCGCGTACACCCGCAGCGGGCGGGTCGGGGTGAGCATGAGGGTCCACTGGCCGTGGAAGCCGATGTCGCCGATGGGGGCGGTGATCTCGACGAACAGGCCGAGTCGCCCGACGGAGGAGCGGCCGAAGAGCAGCGGGACGAAGATGTCGGAGCCGACCTCCTCGAGGGTGTGGCCGAGGTAGAGCTCGTCGGGCTGGAGGACATGTCCGTCTGGACCGATGGTGGTTTCGCGGGTGGGGTTGGGGCGGTGGGCGTCCAGGACCTCGCTCGTGTAGGTGATCAGGGTGGGGCCGAGGCGGATGTTGTAGCTGTTGGGGTTTACCTGGTCGGCGGTGAAGGGGGCGATGCGGAGGCGGCCGTCGTGGGCGGCTGCCTCGATCTCGGGGCCGGTGAGGATCACTGCTTGTCTCCATCCGCGGTGACGGGAGCGGTGAGGACGTGCTGGAGGACCTGGTCCAGGCGCAGGCCGGCTTCGTAGGTGCGTCCGCCGAAGTGGTTGTCGGCGAGGTAGCCGGTGGTCAGAACGGTGGTGACGGCGTCCGGCAGGGGATCGGGGGAAGTGACGAGGGGGCCGTCCTGGGCGGTCAGACGGGCGAGCAGACCACGAAGGTCGCGGCGATCCGGTTCCGGAAGGTGGGCGTGGACCAGCTGGTTGGCGAACGGCTCGATGGAGAGCAGGTCGCCCAGGGTGAGGGTGTCGCCGAGTGGGACGGTGCGCAGTGCGGTCTCGTTGAGGATGACCGCGTCTACGCCGAGTGCTGTGCGCAAGCGGGCGGTGAGGTCGAGGAGCAGGCCGCGCCGGTCGAGGGGCTGGTGGTGGTAGGTCGTTCGGACCTGTCCGAGCACCTCGTGCAGTTGCTTCCTGACTTCGCCGATACGGGTTGTCACGTCTGCGAGTTCGGTGGGTACGGAGCCTGGGGTGCGGTCCGGGAAGCGGGTGGTGCTGGCGCCCCAGCCTGCGCCGACAGGCGTGGCGATCGCGTAGCCGTCGGCGAGTTCGCGGCCCTTGACGACAAGGGTGTCCCCCACGCGGAGGGGGCCGTATCGGTTGCTGTGGCAGTGCCCGGCGAAGATCACGTCGAGGAACAGGCAGGCCGCCGCCAGTTCGAGGTCCTCCTCGAATCCGGAATGGCTGAGCAGCACCCAGCCGTCCACCTCGTGGTGGTGGGCGAGCATCAGCTCGCGCAGGGATTGAACGGGATCGGTGACGCGGTGGCCGACTCGCTGCATCGCGGGGATCGAGTGGAAAGCCTGCTGTCCGATCACGGCCGTTACACCGATGCGCCGGTCACCGATTTCGGCGATGTGCAGGCGGCGGAAGAGAGCGTCGCCGGTCTCGGCGTCGACTGCGTTGGCACAGACGGTGACCCGGTGGAGCTCGGGTTCGAAGTGGTGGGGCCAGCCGTGGTTGCCGGGGGCCAGCACGTCGTACAGCTTGAGCAGGATCTCGCGTTCGATCGCGCCGTAGGCGAGGCGGTAGTAGCCGGAGCCTTCGAAGAAGTCGCCGCAGTCCACGACGAGAGAGGTGGGGCGGAGGCCGTGGAGGTGGGTCAGGAAGGGCGCGGCGTTGTCCAGGGTGGAGTGGACGTCGGTGGTGGCCACGATCTGGCGCAGGGCGCGGATGCCGGTCATGGGGTGACCTCGCAGACGTCGGCGCCCAGGGCGTGGAGCTTGCCGGGCAGGTCTGCGTGTCCGCGGCGGAGCTGGTCGAGGCCGCCAAGGGTGGTCACGCCCTGGGCGGTGAGGCCGGCGACCATGAGAGCGGATCCGGTGCGGATGTCGGTGGCCTCCACACCCGTCCCGGTCAGTTGCTGGGGGCCGGTCAGGCGGCACTCTGTGGGGGAGATCTCCTCGATGACCGCGCCAAGGCGGGCCAGCTGGGACAGCAGATTGCCGTGGCGGCCGGGGTTGATGGCGTCGGCGAACAGGTGGGTGCCGGGCAGGCCGAGGGCCAGTGCCATGAGCGGCGGTTCGAAGTCGGCGTCCAGGCCGCCGGGGCTGAGCGAGGCGATGGCCCGTAGGGGGCGGCTGGCCACGGGGCCGTCCTGGGCGTTCACGGTGAGAGTGTTCGCTTCGCTGCCGACGGAGATTCCCAGTTGACGCAGGGCGGCCACGAGGGGGCCGAGGCCGTCGGCACGCGCGCCTTCGATGCGCGCACTTCCGCCACTGACGGCGACCGCGCAGGCCAGCGTCCCTGCCTCCACCTTGTCTCCCGGCACCGCCCATGCGGCGTCGCTCGGTGCCGAGGATGGCGGCGAGAGGGTGAGCAGGCGTTCGCCGACCCAGGTCTCCCAGCCCGCCGTATGGAGGGCGTCCAGCACGCACAGCACTTCCGGTGAGAGATTGGGCTCGCCCAGCCGAAGAGACCGCCCGGTGGTGACGGCCCGGAGCATGGCGGCCAGAGTCGCCCCGCGCGAGCGGAACGGCAGGGCCAGGGAGGCGGTGCCGGTGCGGGACGCGGTGGCCTCGACGCGGTATCCGGTGTCGTCCACGACGCTCCGGTCGCCGAACGCCTCGTACACCCTGAAGTGCAGATCCATCCCGCGCGCGCCGATCCGGCAGCCTCCCGGCCACGGCAGCCGGGCTTCGCCGTACCGGGCGAGCAGGGCGGGCACCAGGTAGTACGAGGCGCGGATACGGGCGGCCTGCGGCAGGTCGGGGTGCGTGTGCCGGCTCTCGGTCGGCAGGATCACCGCAGTGGCCGGCTTCCCGACGGGCTGTGCGACGTGCCAGCCCGACTGCTGCAGCAGCGCGAGCATGGTCTGGACGTCCGTGTTGGCCGGGATGTTGCTCAGCCTCACCGGACAACCGAGGGTGGCCGCGGCAGCCAGCAGCGGGAGGGCGGCGTTCTTGGAGCCGTCGACGGTCACGCTGCCGGTGAGCGGTGCGCCGGGGCGTACGGCGATCACCTCGGCGGCCACGCCGGGGGCGCGAGTGGTCGTCATCAGCAACTCCTCTGGGAAAGAAGGGAGAAGGCGATCTGCTGGTCCGGGCTGGTGGGCAGGTCGATCTCGGCCCAGCAGCGCTTGCCGATCGCCGTCGGTTCGGCGCCGTACCGGTCTGTGAGGACGGCGACGAGGAACAGGCCCCGGCCGCTCTCGCTGTACGGATCCGGGAGACCTGGCTGGGGCATCTCCGGGCAGGCGTCGCAGACCTCGATCCGCAATGCGTCCTCGTCGAGGCGGACACACAGGGAGACCGGGTCGGCGGCGGCGTGCCGGACCGCATTGGTGACGAACTCGCTGATCACGAGCTCGGCGGTGTGCACCACACCGGTGCTGAGTCCCGCGTCCCAGCCCCCTATCGCGTCCACGGCCTGATGCCGGGCGGCGGTGACCGCGGTCGGCGTGGCGGGTACGGAGAGAGTGAACCGGTGCGCTGTCACGAGCTGCCTCCTGGATCGGTGTGGCTGCTCTACGCAACCGCTCCGGAGGCAGTCGGGACTACGCCGTGTGCCGGGGCTGCATCGCTTATGCAAGAGCTGCATCACGGTCAATCGCCGCTCGGCTACGCTCGGTTGGGCAGGCAGGATCGGCGACGGCAGAAGGGGCCGTGGCACAGATGGCCGAGGTACAGAGTGAAGCGAGACGGATCGGCGAAGTGATCCGTCAGGCCCGCGTGTTACAGCGGCGCTCGCAGAAGGACGTTGCCGCCGCACTGGGTTACCACCAGTCGAAGGTGAGCCGCCTGGAGAGCGGCAGAGGCACGGAGGACGTGCGCGTGCTGCGCGAGATCGCGCAGGTACTGGAGATTCCGCCGCAACGTCTCGGCCTCGCCGCCGCCCCCGACGCCAGCCCCGCCGACCTTGGAACCGAGGACATGCACCGCCGTACCTTCCTTGCCGCGAGCGTCGCCGCGCTCGCGGCTCCACCGACGCCGGCCGCAGCGCACCACAACCTGATCCAGGTCCTGCTGCCGGGCACGAGCCCCGCCGCTACCGGTCAAGCCCTGGGCATCGACGAGCTGCGGGAGCGGACACGATCCGTACGCCGGATGTTCTGCACGTGCGACTACGCGGAGCTGGAGCAGACCCTGCCGGACTTGATCACCGACCTGCGCCAGGCCGCTGGCGGCTCATCCGGCTCGGCGGAGGCGTCCGGGTTGCTCGCGACCGCCTACCAGACATCGGTGAGCCTGTTGCTGAAGCGAGCCGACCAGGGCAATGCCTGGCTCGCGGCCGGTCGGGCCATGGCCGAGGCGGAGCGGTCCGGGGACCCTGTCGTTCTCGCCGCCAGCGTTCGCGTTCACGCCCATGTGCTCGTGCGGGAGAAGCACACCGCCCAGGCCGTGAACATGGTGCGCCACACGGCCGACCAGCTCACCGGCTCCTACGACCAGCGCTCGCCCCGGTACCTGGCAGCGGTCGGTCTGCTGTTGCTCCGCGGGGCGACCGCCGCCAGCCGAAACGGCGACCGCGACACCACCCAGGACTTCCTCACCGAGGCCAAGGAAGTAGCCCGCTACGTCGCCTTCGACCGGCCGGACGCCTGGGCGAACTTCAGCCCCACCAACGTCGCCCTGCACGAGGTCAGCGCGGCCGTCTCCTTCGGCGACGCCGGCATCGCCCTGCACACCGCGCGCCCGCTCATGCGGCGGCACATTCCCGTCCCCGAGCGCCGGGCCGCGCTGTGGGTGGAGGCTGCCCGCGCCTACAGTCAGCAGGGCAGACTCGCCGATGGCTACCAGGCCCTGCGCATCGCCGAGAGCTGCGCGGCACAGGACGTTCGCCGCCCGGCCGTACGCGAACTGGTCGCCGACATGGCAGCCCGCGACCGCCGCCGGGCACTGCCCGAACTGCACCACTTCAGCCGCCAACTGGGAGTGCCCGCGTGAGTGATCAGCACGACAAGCCGTTCCTCCAGATCGTGGTCTGCGCGGCCGGTGTCGCCGCCGACGTCGGTCGACTGATCACCGCGGCACAGGAGCGGCACTGGGACGTCGGCGTCATCGCCACCCCCCAAGGACTCGACTTCCTGGACGCGGAGGCGGTCGAGGCCCAGACCGGCCGCCCCATCCGCTCGGCCTGGCGATCACCGGGCGAACCCCGCTCGACTCGACCCGCGGATGCGATCGCGGTCGCCCCGGCCACCTTCAACACGGTCAACAAGTGGGCCGCCGGGATCTCCGACAACCTCGCGCTGGGCATCCTGTGCGAAGCGCCCGCTATGGGCGTCCCGGTCGCCGTGCTGCCGTACCTGAACTCCGCCCAGGCCGCGCACCCCGCGTACCGCCAGAGCCTGGACCGGTTGCGCGAGATGGGCGTCCTGATCGGCTCGTACGAGCCTCACCGGCCGAAGGCCGGCGGCGGGGCCGACCGCTACCGCTGGGAGGAAGTGCTGGAGCTGCTTGCCCCCAGGCTGTCCGCGCGGTCGTGATCAGCGCCGCCGTGCTTGCGGCGGTGACGGGGGCGAGACGGTGGCTGCCGCGTGGGCCGGAGCGCTGGGGCGCTGTGGTGCCCCGTCAGGCCGTGCTGCGCTGCGGACCTGTGCTGCGCGGGCTCGTGCACTGGGCACCGGCCTTGCGCTGAGGCGCCGCATACGCCAGGCCAAGGTCCTTGCCGGGGAGCGGGCGTCATCCAGGGCACGCTGGTCGGCGGCCTGCCGGAGGAGCTGTTCCGGGTCGTGGCCTGCTGCTTCGGCCTCAGCGAGGACGGTGATGAGCGCGTCGAAGTCCGGGTCTTCGGTGATCTGCTGGGCCTGGTCCGGTACGGCCTGACGCACGTAGCGGACGTGCCGGTCCACGGCCTGCTGGGGCGGTCGGCGCTGGGCGAGGACCGCCAGGGGAACAGCTGCAGCTTGGTCGTAGGCGGCCTGTAGGTGGAACAGAGTCCGGTGGGCGGCGGCGACCTGCTGGTCGTGGTGGCGGAGCTGGTGCCAGCGGGCGGCGGCGATGACGACGAGGATCGCGGCATCGAGGAACATCGCCAGAGCCGTTCCGTCCCTGGGCGCGGGCTCGCGGAGCATCGCCCGTACGGCGCCGCGCAGGGCGTGGGCGTGGTGGTGTTCGGCCCGGATACGGGAGCGGGTGGCACGCTCGAACGCGGAGGCCGCCTCGCGGAGCTGGGCGCGGATGGCTGCGGCGGCGAGGAGGGGCAGGGCGTCGAGGGCTTCACCGAAGGCGGCAAGGTGGGCCTGGGAGGCTCGGTCGTCGCTTCCGATGAGGTGCTGGGGGATGCGTTCGGCGGCGGCGGTGGCCTGGTGCCAAGGGTTGGGCCTGCGCCTGCCCGGCTGGCTGGTCGGCTGCGGGCCGACGGCCTCCAGGCGTGCTCGGATCTTGGGGAAGGACAGGTCCGGCGCGAGTTCGGAGCCGGAGAACCAGACGGGTTCCTTGCCGGCGGTGGTGGTGTCTTCGCTGGCGACCTTGTAGCCGCGCACGTCGCCGGAGGGAAAGTGCACGACTTCGACCAGCACGCCGTCGAGGTGGCTGAGCAGGCGGACGAACTCCTCCATGTTGGAGGCGGCGGCCACTGCGGTGCGGACGATGGCGCGCAGGCGTTCACGCGCCGGCTTGTCCTGGCCTTGGCGGCGGGCCTTCTCCTGTTCGGCGCGGGTGGGGCGCTTGGCGGCGGTGCGGTCTCCGCGGACGACCTGGAAGAGGCCGTATTCCTTCTCGATGGTGGCGAGTTCGCGGTCGGCGGTGAGGTAGTCGTTCCAGTGGCGAGCGGTGCGCAGGTCACCGCGGACCTTGGTGGCGGCGATGTGGATGTGGTCGGGCGCGTGGCGGACGGCGACCCAGCGGCAGCCGTCGGGGTCATCCTGTGGCGCGATGCCGGTGGCGGCCACAACGCGGCGGGCTATGTCGGCCCACTCCTCATCACTGAGGTGGCGGTCGGTTGTGGCGGCGCGGAGGGAGCAGTGCCACACGTGCCGCTCGGGCGCTCGGCCGAGTCGGCGGGCTTGCTTGACACGGAGGTCGAGGTCGGCCACCAGGAGCCTCTTTGTGGCGGTGAAGTCGTCGGTGCGGCCGGGGTCGGGGGCGAAGCCGTCCCAGGAGGCGACGAGGTGGGGGTCGGTGTGGTCTTTGGCCTTCGTGGTGTCGAACAGGTAGCGGATCAGGCCCGCAGTGTCCTTGCCGCTGCTGATCTTGGCGATCACAAGGCTGCCTTCTTGGTGACGGTCTGGTTCGCGGCTGCCGCAATCGCGCTGATGGCAGCGCGGACCGCGCCCAGGGTGCGTTCGGTCTGGTCCAGGGTGGCGGTGTCCCCAGGATGTGGATGGCCGCCGGAGTTGAGCTTCCGGGCGATCTGATTGGCGTTGTTGCCGATCTTGGCGACCTGCTCACGCAGGGCGGTCAGCTCGTCGATGTAGTCGTCCAGCGGGGTGCGCTGGCCTGGCAGGGCGAGGTCGCCGTGGATGTGGGCCATGACGACGGCGCCCACGTAGTGGGCGCCGGCGATGTTGAGTGACCGGGCCCTGGCGAGGATGGCGGTCTTCTCTTCGACGCTGTAGCGCACGTCGACGCGTTCCTTGCGCTGGGTGTTTTTGCGCTTGCGGCGACGGGCGATGCGGTGCAGGGCGGCGGCTTCGGCGGCGCGCGGCAGGACGACGGTCGCGGCCTCGGCGAGCTGTTCATCCTCGGGCGCCCCCTGGCGCCCGAGGATCTCCGCCACCCCCGGGGCGGAGTCCCCGTTGGACCGACCCTTGGACGGTCCAACGGCATACCTTGCTGCTGCTCGGTGGGCGGGCCCGAGGAACTCCCCGCGGGGGCGGAAGGGGGCGTCGTCTGCGGGGTCATCGTGCATAGTCGTGCTCCAGTGGTGTGTGGGCAGGGCTTCGTCACGTCCGTCGCATCCGTCCCGTGGCTGGTCAGGACAGGTACGGACCGGCACGCAGGTACGGATCGATCCGTTGCGGCGCGGAAGTCCGTCCCCGCGCTGACCTGCGCGGGGACGGATGGGACGGACTGAGACGGTCCCAGAGGGAGGCGGGTCAGCGGGCGTGCTTGGGGCCGGTGGCACCGGGTAGGCCGATGGGCAGCACCCCGGCCGGAGGAGTGGGCGGTTTGCCCCGGGCCGGACGTGCGGGCATGAACTCGTGCCCACCTGCGTGGGCCGGCTGCGCGGGAGTGGTGGTGGGGTCGGGGCAGTAGCGGGCCCAGGCGTCGAGGAACTGGTTGCGGGCGTACGCCTTGGCCTGACGGCCCTGTTCGAAGCGGTAGTTGGCCGGACGGATACCGAAGTCCCTGAGCAGTGCCGACAAGTGGTAGGCGTTCAGCCCCTTGGCGCCGTAGTCCGGCCATGGGGACTCGGCGTCCGTCAGCAGCGCGGCGAGCAGGTCCTGCGAGCGCAGGGCCTCCTTGTTGCCCTCCTGTTCGAAGATGCGGCGGATGTCGCGCAGCAGTCGCGTCTTCAGGGTCGTCTGCTCGTCCTGGACGGCTTCGTGCCGGGTCATCGCCAGGCAGGCGGTACGGGCGCTGGTGGGCCAGTGGCCGCCGGCCAGGTCGGCGACGATGACCAGCGGCTCCCAGGTGTCCGCGGCCCGGTCCTCGACCGGCATCGCCGGCACCAGAGCGGCAGCCGTGCCACGCAGCGGGGTCAGCCATGCGGCCAGCCGGTCGCGCAGTGCGTTCAGTTCGGGCACGGAGTACCGCGAGCGGAACGGGGTGATCCGCTCGCCGGGCTTGCGCTTCTGCATGCGGAGCACGACCGCCCGGTCCATGATCGTGTCGGGCAGGTCACCGATCCCGGCCAGCGCGGCCATGGCGAAGGTGGGAAACGCGGTCGGCTTGTGCTCCGGCCCGGAGATCCGCCAGGCGGGCCGGTTGCGCTGGTGCCCGGCGTTCAGCAGGCCGCGCAGGTCTTCCTTCTCGCCCGCCTTGGGGCCGAAGATGGTGTCGGCCTCGTCGACCAGCAGCGTCGGCGGGTTCTTGCCGATGACGCGGAAGACCACCGCGGGGGAGGTGTTCACCGTCATCATCGGCTGGTGCACCGTCTCATGGAGCACGTCCAGGACGCGGGACTTGCCGCACCCCTTCGTCGGACCGACCACCGCCAGACGCGGCGCGTGCTGCAGGGCGGGCTGGATGTGGGAGGCCGCCACCCACAGCGTGACCGCGGTCAGCGCCTCCTCGCTCGGCAGCACCACGTACCGGCCGATCGTCGCCCGCACCTCGTCCAGCAACACGGCTCCGTCCTCCGCCGCCCCGCTGCCGGCGCTTCCATGGTCCCCGGCCCTCGAACCGTCGTCCGGGACCACGGTCCCGTCCTCCGCCTGCCCGGTCCCGGTCCCCGCGGTCCCTCGGGGGCCACGGTCCCCTGCCGTACGGTCCCCCCGGGCGATGCCCGCATCCTGGGAACCGGCCCCCACGTCGGGGACCAGGTGGCCGGGACCGGGCTCTTGGTCCCGCTCCGGGGACGGGACCGGTCTGCCCGGACCGGCACGATCCCCAGCCTGCGGTCCGGTCCCCACGCCGCCGGCCTGCATCTCTCCTACACCGACGGATATCCGGTCTCCGGCCCGTGCCCGGTCGTGGGACGGGACCGCGCCCTCCGGCGGCCACGGAGCAACATCATGGTGCGGTCGGTCCCCGGTCCCCGTATGAGAGGACCGGTCCCCGGGGGTCGGTCCCAAGGGACGGGCCCCACTGTGGGGACCGTCTTCGGATTCGACGCGGGGGCCGTCCCCGGTCCCCTGACGTGGGGACCGTGACTCGGCCCGGTCCCCATTGCGACGGTCCCCGTTGCGCGGGGCCGTCCCCTGCCCGGGGACTGCTACGGGCGGCCAGACGACCTTGGGCCCGGCCTCCGCGCCGGCGGACGCACTCGCGGCGTCCGAGGACGTAGGGTCCTCCATAGACGTTCCTCTCTGGTGAGGGACAGGACGGGCAAGGTCCCGCCCCTCACCGGTTCGTTCGTTCAGGTATGGGCGATGCGTAGGGGAATCTCCGGCCCTCGGCGTTGGCGCGCCGGGGGTCGCTCTGTCCCCCCGTGAGTCATGCCGTGAGGTCGTACGAGGTCTGCCGGTCGAGCCAGGCGTCGACCTCGTGCCAGCGGTAGCGCAGGTGGCGGCCGACCTTGTGCACGTTGGGGCCGATGCCCCGGTACTTCCACTGGTAGAGCGTCTTCACCGGTACCCCGAGGTACTCGGCGACTTCCGCCGGGGTGGCCAGGGGGCCGCGTCGGGAGGCGTCGGCGGCGGTGTGGGCAGGACGGGGGGAAAGGCTCGGCATAGGGCTCCATTTTCGGTTTCGGAAAACAGCGTGGACGACACAGCCACACCCCGGGAGAAGAAGTCCAGAGTTGGTTCTAGAACTCTCCAGCAGTTCCCATTGGGTGGCCGGGGAGCCATAACCGTAAGGGTGAATCGCCGGTCAACCAAAAAGTTAGTGCCGGTGTGATGGGCGGCTCGTAATCGCAGGTGGTGGCCCCTCATCGGATGCTGCTGCAAGCTACACTGCGCTCGCTTTCCGCATCGCGCCAAAAACGCAGTGAGGCTTTCGGGCGTCTTGCGTCGGGTAACCTCCGGACCAATTCGCGACCCGGCGGGCGGAGACTTCTATAGAGTTCGTGAACCAACTCTTGCCATGGCAGTCGATTTCGAGCTACAGCTACCTGTCATGGCAACTCGACCTCTTGAAATAGGCCCAGCCGGCCTCCACGCCTCCCGCGCCATCGAACACATACGACTGGCGCTCGGCCTCACCCAGCATCAACTGGCCGCCCGTTGCACCGCGATGGGACGCCCAAGGACCAACACCGCACTCAGCCGTACCGAACGCGCCCATCGTCGCTGCGACATCGACGACCTCGTCGTGATCGCCGCAGCCCTCGGTGTTCCTCCGACGGCTCTGTTGCCACTTGGGGCCCGCACCGACGCCCATCCTCGCCACGTCGGCGCAGATGCCCGCGGCCGAGCTCAGGAGGCCCTTCTTGGCTGACGTGTACGACCGCTGGCACAAGTCCCACCCCAAGCCGGACGAGACCCAGTGCGGCGAGCACAAGAGCCGCACCCGGCGAATGGTGCCGACATCGGATCATGGGATCGGCAAGCGCTGGCAGGTCCGGTATCGCGACCTGGACGGCCACCAGCGCAAGGAGAACTTCCACACGAGGGCCGAAGCCGACAAGCGGGCGGCCGAGGTCGACGTCGAGATCCGGAGCGGCAGTTACGTCGTCCCCGCCGAGACGAAGCAGACGCTCGACGCCTACGCCCGGAAGTGGCTCGACTCGAACTCGGTGGGCCCGACCACGGCCCTTCGCTACGAGGCCACCGTCCGCAACCACATCGTCGCCCACCTCGGCCGGCGCGAGCTGCGGTCCTTGAACAAGCCCTCGACCATTCAGGGCTGGATCCGCATGCTTCAGGACGGTGGCTTCGAGGTGTCGACGATCGAGGGCATCTTCGACATCCTCTCCAGCATCCTCGGCATGGCCGTGGAGGACGGGCTGCTGCCGAAGAACCCGTGCAAGTCGAAGTCGGTCAAGCTGCCGACCGCGACCAAGAAGAAGATCGTCCCCTGGTCCCTGGAGCGCGTACGCGCCGTCATCGCCGGACTGCCCAAACGCTTCCAGGCCGGCGGCCGGCTCGCCTTCGGCTGCGGTCTGCGCCAGGGCGAGGTCTTCGGCTTCGCCGTCGAGGACATCGACTTCAAGGGCGGATGGATCCACGTCAACCGGCAAGTGCGGCTCGTCGGCACGAAGCCCGTCTTCGCCCTGCCCAAGGGCAACAAGATCCGGTCAGTGCCGCTGCCGGCTCAGCTGGCGGCTGCCCTCAAGGCCCACATGAAGGAATTCCCACCGGTCGAGGTCACCCTGCCCTGGGCCAAACCGGACGGCGAGTCGACGACCGTACGCCTCCTCTTCGTCGACGAGAAGGACCGGGCCTACAACCGCAGCGTCTTCAACATGGGCGCCTGGAAGCTCGCCCTGGCCGCCGCCGGCGTGATTCCTCCCCGTGAGCGCGGGGCGAGGTACCTCCAGGCGGCCCCGGACGACGGCATGCATGCCCTCCGGCACGCGTACGCCTCTGTCCTCCTGGACGCGGGGGAGAGCATCAAGGCGCTCTCCGAGTACCTCGGCCACTCGGATCCCGGCTTCACGCTCCGGACGTACACGCACCTTCTGCCGTCCAGCGAGACCCGCACCCGCAAGGCGATCGACGACGCCTTCACCGAAGCCGAAGAAGCCGAGGACGACGGCGCTCCGCCCGCCGTCCAGGGCACACCAGCACCACCAGCGAAACCAATGTGCCCTCAATGTGCCCTGGCCGCCTGACGGCCCCTCTCCGGCGCTGAAAAGGGCGAGGCCCGAAGACCTCGCCCACTACCAGTGAAACCCCAGGTCAGGGCCACACCAGGCAGTACGCCTGGTGCCCCGCCTCGTGCAGCCGGTGGCTGAAGTCCTGCCACTCGTGCAGCAGCCGGTAGACGTTGAAGGCGTCGTTGGGGCCGCCGCGGTCGGGGACCGTGGACCAGATGAAGGCGGCCGCGCCCACCGCCTCCTCGCCTATGCCGCGGAGCGGGTCGACGACCGTCATGGGGAGTTTCACGACCGCGTAGTCGGGGTGCAGGACGACCAGTTCCAGGGGCGGCACCCTGTGCAGGGGGACGCCTTCGATGCCGGTGAGGACCATGGCGGCCATCGTCTCCGGCTTGATCTTGGTGAACATGCCACCCATGCCGAGCTCGTCGCCGCCGAGTTCCTCGGGGCGCATCGAGATCGGGACGCGGGCGGCGGTGGCACCGTCCGGCGCGCCGAAATACTTGTAGGTCACCCCCACTCGCCCACCATTCCTGCTCCCCGCGCTCGACGGGTCGATCGACTCGGCCTCGCCCGGAGCACCGTGTGCCCGACGGGCCTTGTCCACCTCTTCCGCCTCGCGCCGGTGCCTTCCCCGCCGGGAACGTCGAGGACCGAGGTCGTCAGTCCCCTCGCCCAGTCCGCCACCGCGATGCATATCTCCACCCGACTGCTTTTCTAGGCCGCGTGGCGCCGCCGCGCAACCCGATCATCGTGTCAGTGACCTCCCCCACGGCCGCCCGCCGAAACGTGCGGTGTTGCATCTGCCCGCGGGACCCTCCCAGCGTCCGGCCGCTCCGGGCCGGGTGAGCTGTGTCTACTCGGACGCCAGTTTCGCAGATCACGGGCGATCCGGGACCGGATGTCCCCGCAGGTGGCTGGATACCCGAGCCCGTGACCGGCCGTGTGGAGCGACCGTATGAAACAGGCGTACGAAATGGTTGTACGAACGGGCGAGGCGGATGACTCAGCCGACGGGTCCGCCGACGGCCCGGCCGGCCACTCGGCCGGTGGTAGCCCCGACCTTCCCGGACCCGCCCGGACCCGCCCGGACCCGCTCCATGCCCCGGCCTCCGGCCCCCCGTCCCCGCCTGGCCTACCCTGAACAGGTCACTCGCACCCCGAGTCCGAGATGTCGGAGAGGTCGGAGAAGTCGCAGGTCATGAGCGAACTGCCATACCCATACGAAGCCCAAGCCTCGCAGGCGCTGTTCGACCGTGCCGCGGCCGTCACCCCCGGTGGCGTGAATTCGCCGGTGCGTGCCTTCCGTGCCGTCGGCGGCACGCCCCGGTTCATGGTGTCCGGCACCGGCCCGTACCTGACCGACGCCGACGGACGGGAGTACGTCGACCTGGTCTGCTCCTGGGGGCCGATGATCCTCGGGCACGCGCACCCCGAGGTGGTCGCCGCCGTGCAGGAGGCCGTCACGCGCGGGACCTCCTTCGGCACACCCGGTGAGGGCGAGGTCGCGCTCGCCGAGGAGATGGTCGCCCGGGTCGAGCCGCTGGAGCAGGTCCGGCTGGTGTCCAGCGGCACCGAGGCCACCATGTCGGCGATCCGGCTCGCCCGCGGCTTCACGCAGCGCGCCAAGGTGATCAAGTTCGCCGGGTGCTACCACGGCCACGTCGACGCGCTGCTGGCCGCGGCGGGGTCGGGTCTGGCCACGTTCGCGCTGCCGGACACCCCCGGTGTCACGGGGGCCCAGGCCGGCGACACGATCGTCCTGCCGTACAACGACCTCGACGCCGTGCACGCCGCCTTCGCCGCGCACCCCGGCGAGATCGCCTGTGTGATCACCGAGGCGTCCCCGGGCAACATGGGCGTCGTACCGCCGCTGCCCGGATTCAACCAGGGGCTCAAGGACGCCTGCGCCGCGAACGGCGCGCTGTACATCTCCGACGAGGTGATGACCGGGTTCCGCACCAGCCGCGCCGGGTGGTACGGCGTCGACGGTGTGCGGCCCGACCTGATGACCTTCGGCAAGGTGATGGGCGGCGGCTTCCCGGCCGCGGCCTTCGGCGGGCGGGCCGACGTCATGGCGCACCTCGCCCCCGCCGGGCCCGTCTACCAGGCCGGCACCCTCTCCGGCAACCCCGTCGCCACCGCCGCCGGGCTCGCCCAGCTCCGGCTGCTCGACGACGCCGCCTACGCCAAGGTCGACGCCGTCTCCGCGCGGATCCAGTCCCTCGTCACCGAGGCGCTGACCAAGGAGGGCGTGGCGCACACGCTGCAGAACGCCTCCAACATGTTCTCCGTGTTCTTCACCGACCGGCCGGTGCGCACCTACGAGGACGCCAAGGCGCAGGAGTCCTTCCGCTACACCGCCTTCTTCCACTCCCTCCTCGCGAACGGCGTCCACCTGCCGCCCTCGTCCTTCGAGGCCTGGTTCGTGTCCACCGCGCACGACGACCGGGCCGTCCAGCGGATCGCCGACGCCCTCCCGGCGGCGGCCCGAGCGGCGGCGGAGGCGACGGCGTGAGCACCGGGGGCAAGAACGACCTCACCGTCGTCCACCTGATGCGGCACGGCGAGGTCGCCAACCCGGACGGCGTCCTCTACGGCCGGCTTCCCGGCTACCAGCTCTCCGAGCTGGGCCGGCGGATGGCCGAGCGGGTCGGCGAGCACCTCGCCTCCCGGGACGTCGTCCATGTCGGCGCCTCCCCGCTGGAGCGGGCGCAGGAGACGGCCCAGCCGATCGCCAAGGCGCACGGCCTGGACATCGCCACCGACGAGCGGCTGATCGAGGCCGAGAACGTCTTCCAGGGCAAGACCTTCGGCGTCGGCGACGGCGCGCTGCGCCGGCCCGAGAACTGGAAGCACCTCGTCAACCCGTTCAAGCCGTCCTGGGGCGAGCCGTACATCGAGCAGGTCGTCCGCATGATGGGCGCGCTGGACGCGGCCAAGGACGCGGCGCGCGGTCACGAGGCGGTGCTGGTCAGCCATCAGCTGCCGATCTGGATCGTGCGGTCCTACGTCGAGAAGCGGCGGCTGTGGCACGACCCGCGCAAGCGGGAGTGCACGCTCGCCTCGCTGACCACCTTCACCTACCGGGGGGACAGGATCGTCTCCGTCGGCTACAGCGAGCCGGCCCGCGATCTCGTCCCCGCCCATCTCCTCGCCGGCGCCAAGCCGGTGAAGGGGAAGGGGAAGGCCTTCGGGGCCTAGGGCCTGTCCGGCGGATCGGGTCGCAGGAAATCGGCGGTGCCTTGTCAGCGCGGGTGAGCGGGGTCTGGTGCGTGCAGCTGCAAGGCGGAGGAGGGAGCCATGGCGGAGCCATGGCGACCGACGACAACGCCGCTGGGGGTCCCCCCTGCTCGAAGAGCTTGGGGGAGGGCGTGCCGGTCCCGCGTCTGCGGCAGGATCCGCCGGACAGGCCCCAGCAGGCGGGCGCCCGGCGGCCGCATGGCACCCCCGTGACGATCGTTGCCAAACCTCCGCACCACGCGGGAACCCCCGTTCGCGTCACGTCCTCTGAAGGAGTGACCACCAGAGGACGTGACGAACGGGGATGCCATGCGCACTCTCACCCGCAGGGGAATGCTCGGGCTCGGCGCGGGGGCCGCCGCAGCGGTGTCGCTGGCCGGCTGCGGCGGCGCCACCGGCCCGAGCGGTACGAGCCGTGCCGACGGTTCAGGCGGTTCCGAGGGGAGCGGCGGTTCCGGCGACGGCGGCCGTACGGGCACGCCGAAGCCGACGAAGACCGCCCGGCCGATCGGCGACGGCTCCACCGCCTTCACCGGCAAGCAGCCCCACCAGCCCGCGAGGCCGGTGCCGCTGGAGCCGGGTCAGACCCCGCCGCAGTTCGTCGTCTTCTCCTGGGACGGGGCCGGCGAGGTCGGCAACGGGCTCTTCCCGCGCTTCCTGGACCTCGCCAAGGAGCACGAGGCGCACATGACGTTCTTCCTCTCCGGGCTGTATCTGCTGCCCGAGTCGAAGAAGCGGCTGTACGACCCGCCGAACAACCCGCGCGGCGCCTCCGACATCGGCTACCTCACCGACGACCACATCAAGGACACGCTGAAGAACGTCCGCCGCGCCTGGCTCGAGGGCCATGAGATCGGCACCCACTTCAACGGCCACTTCTGCGCCGGCTCCGGCAGCGTCGGCAACTGGACGCCGCAGCAGTGGCGCAGCGAGATAGACCAGGCGAAGTCGTTCGTGAAGGAGTGGCGGACCAACTCCGGCTGGACCGACCTGCCGTCGCTGCCGTTCGACTACGACAAGGAACTCGTCGGCGGCCGTACGCCCTGTCTGCTCGGCCAGGACAACCTGCTGACCACCGCCCGCGAGCTCGGCTGGCGCTACGACGCCTCCTCGCCCGGCGGCCGTCAGGTCTGGCCGTCGAAGCGGGACGGCATGTGGGACCTCCCGCTGCAGCAGATACCTTTTCCCGGACGCTCCTTCGAGGTCCTGTCGATGGACTACAACATCCTCGCCAACCAGTCCGTCAACTCCACCAACGCACCCGCCCACCACCACCCGGGCTGGCGCAAGCAGGCGACCCAGGCGTACATATCCGGCTTCGAGCGGGCATACGGGACGAACCGGGCGCCCTTCTTCGTCGGCAACCACTTCGAGCAGTGGAACGGCGGCATCTACATGGACGCGGTGGAGGAGGCCCTCAAGCACATCGCGCGGGCGAAGGAGAAGGGCGGCGACGTGCGCATCGTCTCCTTCCGGCAGTTCACCGACTGGCTGGACGCCCAGCGGCCCGAGGTGCTGGAGCGGCTGCGCACCCTGGACGTCGGGCAGGAACCGGCCGGCGGCTGGCAGGGCTTCCTGAAGGACGCCGGCAGCACCGCCGGGACCGGAGAGCCGACCGGCGCCGGGACCGGAGAGCCGAGCGGCGCCTGACGGGGCATCCGAGCCGCGCCGATATGCGGGTTTCCGTCCGCGAGGGGGGCGGGCAAGATCCTCAGAACGGGCATGCGAAACTTTTCACATGAGTGCCGCCAGCCGTGCCCCCCAGCGCTCGAATCGCGCCGCCCGCGTCCGCCGCCGTGCCGTCCTGACCGTCGGCACCGCCGTGGCCGCCCTGCTGGTCTCCGCGTGCGGTTCCGGCGGAACCTCCGGCGGGGGCGGCAACACCAACTTCGTCACCGGCACCGACGGCATCTCCACCGTCGCCAAGGGCGAGCGCACCGCCGCGCCCGACCTGTCCGGCGAGACGCTCGAGGGCGAGCCCCTGGACGTCGCCGACTTCCAGGGCAAGGTCGTCGTCCTCAACGTCTGGGGCTCCTGGTGCAACCCGTGCCGCGCGGAGGCCAAGCACTTCGCCAAGGTGTCCGAGGACTACGCCGACCAGGGCGTGCAGTTCGTCGGCATCAACACCCGCGACGGCAGCGCCGGGGCGGCGCTCGCCTTCGAGAAGGACTTCGGCATCACCTACCCGAGCCTGTACGACCCCACGGGCAAGCTGATGCTCCGCTTCGAGAAGGGCACCCTCAACCCGCAGGCGATCCCCTCCACCCTGATCCTGGACCGTGACGGGAAGATCGCGTCCCGCTCGCTGACCGCGCTCAGCGAGGAACGGCTGCTGAAGATGCTCAAGCCGGTCCTCGCGGAGAAGTGACGTGACCACCCTCACCACGCTCGCCGCCGGCACCGCCCCCCTCGCCGCCGACCCGGCCTACAACGGCACGGTGCTCGACGGCGCCCTGCTGGTGGCGCTGCCCATCGCCCTGCTCGGCGGGCTCGTCTCCTTCTTCTCGCCCTGCGTGCTGCCGCTGGTCCCCGGTTACCTCTCCTACGTCACCGGCGTGTCCGGCACCGATCTGGCCGAGGCCCGGCGCGGCCGGATGGTCACCGGCGCCTCGCTGTTCGTCCTCGGCTTCACCGTCGTCTTCGTCTCCGGCGGCGCCTTCTTCGGTTACTTCGGCCAGACGCTGCAGGAACAGTCCGGCATCCTGACCAAGGTGCTCGGCGTCTTCATGATCCTCATGGGCGTCTTCTTCATGGGGATGATGCCCTGGCTCACCCAGCGCGAGTTCCGCTTCCACAAGCGGCCGGCGGCCGGCCTGGCCGGCGCACCCGTCCTCGGCGCCCTGTTCGGCATCGGCTGGACCCCCTGCATCGGCCCCACCCTCGCCTCCGTACTGACGCTCTCCGCGCAACAGGAGAGCGCCGGACGCGGGGCCGTCCTGACCGTCGCGTACTGTCTGGGGCTGGGTCTGCCCTTCGTCCTCGCGGCCGTCGCCTTCCGCAAGGCGCTCGGCGCCTTCGGCTGGGTCAAGCGGCACTACGTCTGGGTCATGCGGATCGGCGGCACGATGATGATCGTGACCGGAGTGCTGCTGCTCACCGGCGTGTGGGACGACCTCGTGACGCAGATGCAGACCTGGTCCAACGGCTTCACTGTAGGGATCTGACGGCGATGAGCACGACTTCCACAACCGGGTCCGAAGAAACCCCGGCGGGCCCCGAAGAGGCCGCGGCCGGCACCGGCGACCAGGAGCTGGGCGCCGCCGGTTCCCAGCTGTCCACCGCGCCCACGGAGGAGCCGCCGAACCTGCCCGCCCTGGGCGTCATCGGCTGGGCCCGCTGGTTCTGGCGGCAGCTCACGTCCATGCGGGTCGCGCTGCTGCTGCTGCTCCTGCTGTCGCTCGCCGCGATCCCCGGCTCGCTCATCCCGCAGACCGGCATCGACAAGACCCGGGTCGACGACTTCCGCGAGCAGCACGACGTCCTCGCACCGATCTACGACCAGCTCGGCCTGTTCAACGTCTACAGCTCGGTGTGGTTCTCGGCGATCTACATCCTGCTGTTCGTCTCCCTCATCGGCTGCATCGTCCCCCGCACCTGGCAGTTCGTCGGCCAGCTGCGCGGCCGTCCGCCGGGCGCCCCCCGGCGGCTGACCCGGCTGCCCGCCTACACCACCTGGCGCACCGAGGCCGAGCCCGAGCAGGTGCGTGAGGCGGCCCTCGCCCTGTTGAAGAAGCGCCGCTTCCGCGCCCACCTCGCCGGTGACGCCGTCGCCGCCGAGAAGGGCTATCTGCGGGAAGTCGGCAACCTCACCTTCCACATCGCCCTGATCGTGATGCTGATCGCCTTCGCCTGGGGCCAGCTGTTCAAGTACGAGGGCAACAAGCTGATCGTCGAGGGGCAGGGCTTCGCCAACACGCTCACGCAGTACGACGACTTCAAGTCCGGAAACCTCTTCGACGTCGCCGACCTGGAGCCGTTCAGCTTCACCGTGAAGTCCTTCACCGGCACGTACGAGCCCGCCGGCCCCAACAAGGGCACCCCGCGCACGTACGAGACCGAGCTGATCTACAGCGAGGGCGCCTACGGCGAGGAGAAGACGACCAAGGTCGAGGTGAACAAGCCGCTGAAGGTCGGCGACGCCAAGGTCTACCTCGTCAGCCACGGCTACGCGCCCGTCGTCACCGTCCGCGACGGCGAGGGCGAGGTCGTCTTCAAGGACGCCGTGCCGCTGCTGCCGCTCGACGCCAACGTCACCTCCTCCGGCGTGGTCAAGGTCCTCGACGGCTACCGCAACCCCGCGGGCGAGAAGGAACAGCTCGGCTTCAACGCCTTCTTCGTGCCCACCTTCGGCGGCTCGGCCACCGGCACGATGCTCTCCCAGTTCCCGGCGCTGAACTACCCGGTGCTCGCCCTCTCCGCCTACCACGGCGACCTGAAGGCCGACGCCGGCATTCCGCAGAGCGTCTACCAGATGGACAAGACCAAGATGAAGGAGTTCAAGGACTCCGAGGGCGAGCTGTTCAAGAAGCTGCTGATGCCCGGCGAGACCATGACCCTCCCGGACGGTGCCGGCTCGGTCACCTTCGAGAAGGAGATCAGGGAGTGGGCCGGCTTCCAGGTCGTCCAGGAGCCGGGCGGCGGCTGGGCCCTCGCCGGTTCCCTCTTCGCGATCGGCGGCCTCGCCTGCTCCCTGTTCGTCCAGCGGCGCCGCGTGTGGGTGCGCGCGGTCGAGGGCCCCGACGGCGTCACCGTCGTCGAGATGGCCGGGCTCGGCCGCAGCGAGTCCGCCAAGGTGCCCGAGGAACTCGGCGACCTGGCCGGAATCCTCTACGACCGGGCTCCCGGGGCCCCCGATGCCGATGACGCCTCCGCCGACGACGCCGCCCCCGCGGCATCCGCCGATTCCCCCGACCCCCAAGCCACGTCTGCCGAAGGGGCTGAGAAGCCTTGACTCTCGCCGCCGCAACCGATCTGGCCACCGCCACGAGCCTGGCCGCCGCGAACAACGAGAACCTCGCGGAGATCAGCAACGTGCTGATCTACTCCGCGATGGCGGTCTACACCCTGGCCTTCCTGGCGTACATCGCCGAATGGATCTTCGGCAGCCGCAGCAAGGTCGCCCGCACCGCCGCCGCGCTCACCCCCCGGGCGGGGGCGGTCGGGAAGGCGGCCGGGAAGGCCCCGGCCGTCACCGTCGACAAGGCGGGCGGCACCGCCGTACTGGAGCGGCCGAAGGTCGTCGTACGGGCCGGGGCCGGCACCCGTGACGTCCCCGACGGGCCCGGGGCGCACGGCGGGGACGAGCAGGGCGACCTCTTCGGGCGGATCGCCGTCTCCTTCACGGTGCTCGCCTTCGTGATCGAGTTCGGTGGTGTGCTCACCCGGGCGCTGTCCGTGCAGCGGGCGCCCTGGGGCAACATGTACGAGTTCAACATCACCTTCACCACCACCGCCGTCGGCGTGTACCTCCTGCTGCTGGCGTTGAAGAAGAACGTGCGCTGGCTCGGGCTGTTCCTGACCACGACCGTGCTCCTCGACCTCGGTCTCGCCGTCACCGTCCTGTACACCGAGAGCGACCAGTTGGTTCCCGCGCTCGACTCGTACTGGATGTACATCCACGTCTCCACCGCGATCCTGTGCGGCGCGGTCTTCTACGTCGGCGCGGTCGGCACGATCCTGTACCTGTTCAAGGACTCCTACGAGGGCAAGCTCGCGCGCGGCGGCAAGCCCGGCGCCTTCGCCACCTCCGTCATGGAGCGGCTGCCCGCCTCCGCCTCGCTCGACAAGTTCGCCTACCGCGTCAACGCGGCCGTCTTCCCGCTGTGGACGTTCACGATCATCGCGGGCGCCATCTGGGCCGGCGACGCCTGGGGCCGCTACTGGGGCTGGGACCCCAAGGAGACCTGGTCCTTCATCACCTGGGTCGCCTACGCCGGCTACCTGCACGCCCGCGCCACCGCCGGCTGGAAGGGCCGCAAGGCGGCCTACCTGGCGCTGGCCGCCTTCGCCTGCTGGCTGTTCAACTACTACGGCGTGAACATCTTCGTCTCCGGCAAGCACTCCTACGCCGACGTCGGCCTGGGTGTCCTGGCCTCCGTCGGTTTCTGAGCGCCCCCGACGCACCGCCCGCGACGGCCGGTCGCCGTGCCCCGGTCCCCGGGCCACGGCGACCGGCCGTCGTCACTTCCCGACGTCTCCGATGTCTCCGCCGTCTCCGATGTCCTCGTGCCAAAGCCGCGGATGCCGTTCGACGAAGTCCCGCGTCATCGCGGCGCACTCCGGATCGTCCAGCAGCACGATCTCCACGCCGTGCTCGGCCAGCCAGTCGTGACCGCCGTGGAAGGTGACCGCCTCGCCGATCACCACCCGGGAGATGCCGAACTGCCGGACCAGCCCGGAGCAGTACCAGCAGGGCGACAGGGTCGTCACCATCGTCGTACCGCGGTACGAGCGCTGCCGTCCCGCCGCCCGGAAGGCGTCCGTCTCCGCGTGCGCGGACGGGTCACCGTCCTGCACACGGCGGTTGCGGCCCCGGCCGAGCAGGGCCCCGTCGGCGCCGTACAGCGCGGCGCCGACGGGGACACCACCCTCGGCGAGCCCCGCGCGGGCCTCCGTGAGGGCGGTGGCGAGCCAGGCACGGGCCGTTTCCTGATCGATCGACTCCATGCGGCCAGTCTCCCGCGAACCCGCGCGGTTCCCGCGGTTCCACGGACGGCTCCGGCGACGGAACGGCACCCCCGTCGGAGCCGCCACACGCCTCACGGGGCGAACGCTGCCTGATGCGGCGCTGACCTGCACGATGCGTCGCCCGAACGGCGAGGAGAACGCCGACTCACCCCGAACCGGCCTCACCACGGCACGGGCTCCGTATCCGCAGCACCAGGCCGGAGGGGGCGTCCGCACGCTCGCGCACGACGCGAGTCCTCCTCAGCGGGCACCGCCTGTCACGTCGGTTTTCCCAACCGTCCAGGGGCACCAATGGGTCATATTCCGCCATGGGGTGGGGGATCCCCCGCGATCCCGGGGCTGCCGGGCCGGAGGCGGACGCCTTGCGGAAAACCGTGAGCAGTCGGCGGGCATGTGTCACTCAAGCGCTCAAACGAGCGACATCAGGACAGTGGCAGCCGAAGTGCTCACGGTTTTGGGGCGGTGTGTCCTCCCCGGGGCGGGGGCGAGTGTCCGGACATCGCCCATGTCGAGACCGCCGCGCCCCACCGGGCGGTCGCGGAACACCGCCCGCACGAGCGGCTGACCGCCCCGACAGAACCCGATGCGCCGTCACCCGATCTCACGCCCCGCCGGGCAGCGCGACCGGCCCCGGCCCGCGACACCGCCTTCAGATCCCTTGCACCACCCGGAGGGAAACCATCCGGATCACCCGGCATGACAGCGCCACAGAAGGTGAGCAGAACCCGAGAAATTCCGTCGCCCCCTCGACTCTTGACTTTCCTGACAGGAAAGTGGGACTCTCACTTTCCCACCAGGAAAGCGAGGTGTCGCTGTGGACGACATCGCTCCGGAGCAGGCTCGCACCGCCCTCGACGCGGCTGACCGTGCTCGACGCCAGGTGGCCGAGGAAGTCGGCCTGCCCCGCGGTTACTGGTGGGCGATGGCGGTCGGCTGGCTCCTGTTGGGCGTGCTCAGCAGCGTGGCACCACCGTGGCTGGCCGGGACCGCGACCGTGGGCTTCGGCATGGGCCACGCGGTGCTCGCGTCACGTCTGCTCGACGGACGCCGGCGCACGGATCGGCTGCGGGTGAGCGCGGCGGTCGCCGGCCGCCGCACCCCACTGGTCGTGGTCGGCATGCTGCTCGGGCTCATCGGGGTCACCGTCCTTGCGGCGCTCGCGCTCGACGCCGACGGCGCCGACCACGCCGGCGTCTGGGCTGCGGTGCTGGTCGCGGTCGTTGTCGGGTTCGGTGGGCCGGAGATCCTGCGCGTTCTGCGTCGTTGGGTGCGGGCATGACGAAAGCGCGTTTCGACGAGCTGATCCATCCCAGCACCCGCCTGTCCCTGGTGGCGACACTGGCAGCGGCCGACTGGGCCGAGTTCGCCTTCCTCAAGGACCGGTTGGGACTGTCCGACTCGGCGCTGTCCAAGCAGCTCACGACGCTCGAAGAAGCCGGGTACGTCGCCACGGAACGCCGCCTCAGCGGCAACCGCCGGAAGGTACGCGCCCGGCTCACCAGCGCCGGCCGGGGTGCCTTCGACGGTCACATCGCGGCACTGCGGGCGATCGTCGCCGGCGCCGCCCCCTCCGAAAGCCCTCCAGCGTGAAGCCGTCCCCGCCCGCTCGTCGGACCTGGCTCCGGTCGGCTGTCCTGCCTCCCGGGCACGTGTCCGGGAGGCACATCCGGGGCACGTGAACCTGGCATCCCGCAGGGGTCGGGCGGGGCTTTCGGGCCCTGCCCTCTCCAGTGCCGGGAAAAGGCCGTCAGGTCGTCAGGTCGTCAGGTGCCCTGCGGGGAGGGGGCGGAGGCGGTGGCCTTGCCGAAGGCACGCATGGCGAGGGCGCCGGCGAGGGGCCCGGGCGCGAGAAGGAGGAAGGCGTACTCCCAGCCGACGGCCTCGGCCAGGAGGGGGGTGAGCTGGATGCTGACGACGGTGAGGGCGAAGCCGATCGCGGTCTGGCCGGTGAGCGCCGTCCCGATGTAGCGGTGGTCGGCGACCTCGCTCAGCGATGTCGAGAACACCCCCGAGTCCGCGATCACGGCAGCACCCCACAGCGCGCAGAAGGCGAACAGAAGCAGCGGCGGAGCGTGGAGGAAGAGCGGGGAGACCAGGCAGCACAGGCCGCTGAGGAGAAGCGCTGCCAGGGCGGCGGGAGAGCGGCCGAAGCGGTCCGCGCCCCAGCCGCCGAGCAGGCAACCGGCTGCCCCGCCGATTCCCATGGTGAGGAACACCGTGATCCCCACCGAGCCCGGGAGTCCTCTCGCGGCGGAGGCCGCCAGCAGGAAGGACGGGATCCAGGTCCACAGGGCGTAGAGCTCCCACATGTGTCCGAAGTAGCCGAGATTGGCCAGGCGCGGCCCGCGTTCGGTGAACATGGTCAGCGCGTACCGGGGGTTGCGGGCGGGTGCGGTCGGTGCCGCGTGGGGGCCGAGCCGGATGAGGGCCAGTGAGATGACGGAGCCCAGGAGCCCGGCTGCCGCTGCGGCGAGCAGAACACCGCGCCAGGGCAGTGAGCCCACGCCGGCTATGAGATGGGGAAGGGTGGAGCCGAGGGTGAGGGCGGCGATGAGGACGCCCATGGTCCTGCCCCGTCCGGCGCTGCCGGACCAGGAGGCCATGAGCTTCATGCCGGTGGGGTAGACCCCGGCCAGGAACATCCCGGTCATGAGTCGCAGCGGGACGGCGACGGCCGGCCGGTCGGCGAAGAGGGCCAGCACCACGGTGCAGGCGGCGGCCGCCGCGGCACTGACGGCGAGCAGGCGCTGGGGCGGAACGCGGTCCGCCAGGTTCAGGGCGGTCGAGGCCACGGCCCCGGCGACGAAGCCGAACTGCACGGAGGCCGTCAGCCACACCGCGCCGCCGGGGGTGAGTCCCCAGTCGTTCCGCAGGCTGGGCACCACCGCCGACATGGAGAACCACACGGCGAGACCGAGCACTTGCACGGCAGCGATCGCTCCGCGTTGCACACCGACGTTCACAACTGCCCCCTTGGACCGAGGTCTTGTTCCTCGGCTCTCGCGTGCCATGGCCGAAGGCCGAACCTAATCACCCTGAGCCCGTGAGCCCGGTCCGCCCCCCCGCTCGGCAGTCAGCCGCCAGGAAGGGGAGAGCAGTTCATCCTCGAGGCGAACCTGGACTCTGCCTCCGACGGGGGTCGGGAACTGCTGGGGTTCGGCTGAGTGTGAGTGCGTTCTGGCGTGTATGGGTGAGCAGTGGCGTGCGCGGTGGGAAGCCGGGCGCTGGTTCCTCCAGGCGGACGGCGAGTCGAGCAAGAGGTTCGGCAGCGAGACGATCCGCATCACGTCCGAGGGAGAAGTGTCGATCAAGCTCCCGGCCCCGCTCGCCGGCCTGGCGAACGCCGGGCACGGCCGGTACGTACTGGCTGCGCGAGTGGGGTTTGCGCACCGGGGGCAGGAGTGGGCCGACCGGGTGGAGGCCGACCGGGCGGTGGCCTGCCGCATCCACTACGACACGGGGCGCGGACGCTGGTACACGGACGCCTCCTGGCAGATCCCACCCGCCAAGAGCATCGCCCTCAAGGCCGCCCTCGCCGGCGGCGTGATCGGCGTGGACACCAACGCCGACCGCCTCGCCGCCTGGCGCCTGGACACCCACGGCAACCCGACCGGCCGGCCACGCCGGTTCTTCTACGACCTGTCCGGCAACGCCCGGCACCGCGACGCCCAGGTACGGCACGCCCTCACGCGGCTGCTGCACTGGGCCAAGAGCTGCGGCGTCCAGGCCGTCGCAGTCGAGGACCTCGACTTCCAGGCCGAGAAAACCAGAGAGAAGCACGGGTGCAGGCGCCGATTCCGGCAGCTGATCTCCGGCATGCCGACCGGCAGGCTCCGCGCCCGGCCGGCCTCCATGGCCGACGCCACAGGTATCGCGGTCATCGCCGTGGACCCGGCCCACACCAGCAGGTGGGGCGCCCAGCACTGGCAGAAGCCGCTGGCCGGCCCCGCCCGTAAGACCACCCGGCACGATGCGGCGAGCATCGCGATCGGACGACGCGCCCAGGGGCACCCGATCCGGCTGGGGGCACCTCCCAGGCCCTCAAGGCACTGGGGGAGGACGACACCGCCCCGTGCACACCGGAGCGATGTGCACGGGCATCGGACCGTCCAGGCCGACCGGCGTGTCCCTGGGGGTGAGGGACCCCGCCCCCGCATTCCCGGACCACGGACCCGATCCGTGCCGCCGGACGCGGCGAGTACGCGGGCGACCAGGACATCCACCACCGTTCGGGGTGTCCGCGGTGACCAGATAGGGGTCCAAGACTCACTCCTGCTCACTGACCAGGAACGGTACGGAAACTTCCCCGGCCCGGCACTCAGCACTGTCCCGGTGATTCACGTCACGTGACGCCGCCTCACTTCGTGCCCACCGTGCGCAGCACCGTGAGGACCATGGTCCGGGCCACCGCCACCGTCTCCCGCAGGGAGACCTGTTCGCGGGGGCTGTGGGCCACCTCGATGTCCCCCGGCCCGAATTGCAGCGTCGGAATGCCCGCGCCGGTGTAGTGGCGCAGGTCGCTGCCGTAGGTCGCGCCCCGCCGTCGGGGCGGCGGGGCGCCCGTCGCGTCGGTGTGGGCGGCGCCGACGACGTCCGGCAGGGGGTGGCCCTCCGGCAGGCGGCCGCTCGCGAACCGGCCGCCCGGCCAGGTCACCGTCGCCGGGTGGTCGCGCAGCCACGGGTCGGCGGCGCAGGCCTCGGCCACGCACCGTTCCAGGTCGGCCCGTGCCTCGGCCGGGTCCTCGTCCAGGCGTACGCCGAGCCGGCCCTCGGCGACCAGCAGGTCCGGCACGCTGCTCGCCCAGTCCCCGGCGCGCACGGTGCCCACCGACAGGGCGTACGGGATCGGGTACTCGGCGAGCAGCGGGGACGGGTTCCGGTTCCGCTCGGTCTCCAGGGCGGCCAGCGCCCGGTGCAGGGGCAGGTAGGCGTCGACGGCGCTGACTCCCTGCTCCCGCGCGCTGCCGTGCGCCGCCCTGCCGGGCACGGCGAGACGGAACGTCAGCGCGCCCGCGTTCGCGGTGATCAGGGTGGACCCGGTGGGCTCGGCGATGACGCAGGCGTCGCCCCGGTGTCCGCGCTCCAGGGTGCCGAACGCGCCGATGCCGCCGTCCTCCTCACCGACCACGAAGTGGGCCGCGACCCGGCCGCGCAGCCGTATCCCGGCCGTCCGTATCGCGGTGAGCGCGGCGAGGTGCGCGGCGAGCCCCGCCTTCATGTCGCAGGCGCCGCGCCCGTGCACCACGTCCCCGGTCACCCGCGGTACGAACGGGTCGCCGTCCCCCCACGCCTCGGGGTCGCCGGGCGGTACGACGTCGACGTGGCCCTGGAGGATCAGGGTGGGCCCGTCGCCGCCGTCCTGCGTGGTCCCGACCAGTCCCCACGCCTCCTCACGGGGCACCTCCATGCCCGGGAAACCGGGGTGGGCCCGCAGCGCGGGCAGGTCCATGGACCACAGGTCGACCTCCAGTCCCAGCCATTCCAGCCGGCCGGCCAGCTGGTGCTGGAGTTCGGACTCGGCGGCGCTCCCGGTCACGCTCGGCACCGCGATCAGCTCCATCAGGGTCCGCCCCAGGGCCGCCTCGTCGATCGCCGCCAGCGCGGCGGCCTCCTCGTCGGTCAGCACGTTGCCGCTCCTCCCCTCCCGGGAGCGCGTGCGGCGCGCCCCCGACCGCATACATGCTCGTCCCCGGCCTTCGGTACGCGGCGGCGAGGGGCGATCTCGATCACCCGTCACCCGTCACCCGTCACCCCTTGCCCCGTCTCCCGTCAGGAGCCCGGTTCCGCGTCATGGTGCGCCAGGGGGACGCCGCCCACCGTGAAGCCGATCACCGTGCCGCCGCCAGCCCGGCGTACCGCGTACGGTGCGCCCCCGTGGGCCAGGGCCACCTCGCGGACGATGGACAGGCCGAGGCCCGAACCGGGCAGGGAGCGGGCGTCGGCGGCGCGGTAGAAGCGGTCGAAGACGTGGATCAGGTCGGCGGCCGCGATACCGGGTCCCCGGTCGCGGACCTCCACCCGCACCGTGCCCGGTCGCGCGGGTCCCGCGACGGTGATGTCGATGGGCGCCGTGCCGTCCCGGTCGAACTTGACCGCGTTCTCGACCAGGTTGGACACCGCCCGGGTGAGCATCCCGGGCCGTCCGTCGGTCGTGGTGTCGCCGCTCGCACGGACGATGATCTTCCGTCCGTTGCGGCGCCGGGCCAGCCCCGCCACGTCCTCGGCGATGTCGGCGAGGTCGACGCGCCGCGGCGGCTCGGTGTCGGACTGACCGGCCGCCAGTTCGACGAGCTCGTTGACCAGGTCGGTCAGCTCACGGGCCTCCTGGGAGAGGTCGGCGACGAGTTCCTCACGGGTGTCCGGCGGGAGTTCGTCGATGCGGCGCAGCAGGGAGATGTTGGTCCGCAACGAGGTGAGCGGGGTGCGCAGTTCGTGCCCCGCGTCCTGGACGAGCCGGCGCTGGTCGTCCTCGGACTGGGCGAGCCGGCCCAGCATCCGGTCGAAGGCGCGGCCGAGCCGCCCCACCTCGTCCCGGCCGGCGACGGGCACCTGGATGCCGAGCCTGCGGGTGCGGGCGACGTCCTCGGCGGCGTCGGTGAGGACGACCAGGCGGCGGGTGATGCGCCGGGCCAGCCACCAGCCGAAGAGACCGGCCCCGACCACCACCGCCGCCATCAGGACGAGGGTGCGCCGCTGGAGGGCCCGCAGCAGGTCCTCGGTGTCGCTGAACTCCTGCGCGATCTGGACCGCGCCCCGGCCGTCGCCCAGCGCGACGGTCGCGACGCGGTAGATGTCGTCGCCGACGTCGACGTCCGCGTGCTCGACCACCCGTCCGGCCGTGGCGGCCCCCGCGACCACGCGGTCGGCGTCGACCACCGGCAGCCCCGGGTCGCCCGGGTCGACGATCCGGCCGTCCGGCCCGAGCACCTGGACGTCCGTCCGGGCGGGCCGCACCAGATCGTGACCGGGGGCGGCGGAGGAGAAGTCGAGCGGTGTCATCCGGTTCGACCTGACCTCGCCGCGCAGGTCCTCCACGACCTCGTCGAACACGCTCTGCTGGTCCACCCGTACGAGTCTCGCGGCGGCGCTGTACGACAGGATGCCGACCAGGACGGTGATCGTGGCCGTCACGGCGGCGAACGCCACCGCGAACCTGGTGCCCAACGACAGCAGCGACAGCCGGAACCGCCGGGCCCGCGGTGAGGGCCGGTACGCACGGTCCGGGACGCGTGAGGCGTTCCGCACGCCCGAAGTACCCGAGGCGTCAAAGGAGTCCGAGGTGTCAGAGGTGCTCGAGGTATCCGAAGTGCCCGATGCCACTCAGTCCTCCCGCAGCACGTAACCCACCCCGCGCACCGTGTGGATCAGCTGCGGCGCGCCGGGCCCGTCGAGTTTGCGGCGCAGGTAACCGACGTACACGGCGAGGTTCTTGGAACCGGGGCCGAAGTCGTAGCCCCAGATACGGTCGTAGATGGTGGAGTGCTCGAGGACGATGCCCGCGTTGCGGATCAGCAGCTCCAGCAGTTCAAACTCGGTGCGGGTCAGCTCCAGCTCCCGCTGCCCGCGCCAGGCCCGGCGCGCCTGCGGGTCCATGCGCACCCCGGCCGCGGCGATGTGCCGCCCCGGAGCGGCGTGCGGGGTCTCCGCCGGCTCCCGCGACTCCTCCGAGCCCCCCGCCTCCCGCGTTTTCTGTGTTCTCCGTGTGTTCGGCCGCTCCTGCGACGTCGGCGTCCCGTCGGGCGCGGAGGCCGGCGCGGGCACGGGTGCTGCCCGGCGGAGCAGGGCTCGCAGCCGGGCGAAGACCTCCTCCACGTCGAACGGCTTGACGACGTAGTCGTCGGCGCCCGCGTCCAGTCCGGCGATCCGGTCGGCGGTCTCGACCAGCGCCGTCAGCATCAGCACGGGGGTGCGGTCGCCCTCGGCGCGCAGCGCCCGGCACACCTGGAGCCCGTCGATGCCGGGCATCATCACGTCCAGCAGGAGGACGTCGGGCCGGCTGCGGTGGGCCTGTGCCAGCGCCTCGACGCCGTCGGCGACCGCCGTTACCCGGTAGCCCTCCAGGGTCAGGGCGCGCTCCAGGGCGTTGCGGATGGCGCGGTCGTCTTCGGCGAGCAGCACGGTGTGGGTGCGGGGCGCGGTAGGGGACACGGTGCCAGTGTGCCAAGCACCGCCATCCGGCGGACGGAGCAGTGACCGAAGGGGCTCCTTCTTACCTCGCTCTCACCTCGCCGCGGTCCGGTCGCGGGCGTCCCTTCCCGCGACCGGATCCTCGCGAACGACCGGCCGTCCCGGACGGTCGTCTCACCCGGCGGCCGCTGTCCCTGGAAGACCGCCGGGAGTCGTGGGGCTGTGGGGCGCCCTCAGCCGGCCGACCGCAGGGCGGCCAGCTGCTCCTCGAACGGCACCACGTTGCGCGCGTCGAACTTGTCGTCGACGGCGCCCCCGCGTGTGACACGGATCGTGTCGCCGCCCGCCTCGCTGCCGTTGCCGTCGACCGTCCCGTTGCCGGTGGCCGGCAGGGCGCCCGCCAGGGCGGCCAGCTCGGCCGCCGCCCGGTCGATCCGGGCGTCCAGGCCCTTGTCGCCCCAGTCCTGGGACGCGGCGTAGACCCCCGTGGGGACGACGACCGCGCGCAGGTGGGCGAAGAGGGGCCGCAGGGAGTGCTCCAGCACCAGCGAGTGCCGGGGCGTGCCCCCGGTCGCGGCGATCAGCACCGGCTTGCCGGCCAGGGCCTCCCGGTCCCGTGCGCCGAGCACGTCGAAGAACGACTTGAACAGCCCGCTGTACGACGCCGAGAACACCGGCGTGACCACGATCACCCCGTCCGCCCCGGTCACCGCGTCCATCGCCTCGGCGAGCGCCGGAGCCGGGAAACCGCTGGTGAAGTTGTGCGCGATGTCCACCGCGAGGTCCCGCAGTTCGATCACCGGCACGTCGGACGGGGCCTGCCCGGTGGCCGCGGCGGCCAGCCGCTCCCCGAGCAGGCGGGTGGACGACGGCACGCTCAGCCCGGCCGACACGACGACGATGTTCATGGCGTTCATACCTTTCCTGCCGTTCATGGCGCTCACGCCTTGCTCACTTCCCGGCCGGCCAGCCGCGAGGAGTGCGTCGGCGCGGCCGGCACGTCGGCCGGGCGGTCCTTGGCGAACTCCTTGCGCAGCACCGGCACCACTTCCTCGCCGAGCAGGTCGAGCTGCTCGAGCACCGTCTTCAGCGGCAGCCCCGCGTGGTCCATGAGGAACAGCTGGCGCTGGTAGTCGCCCGCGTAGTCACGGAAGGACAGCGTCTTCTCGATGACCTGCTGCGGGGACCCCACGGTCAGCGGGGTCTGCCGGGTGAACTCCTCCAGCGAGGGCCCGTGCCCGTAGACGGGGGCGACGTCGAAGTACGGACGGAACTCGCGCACGGCGTCCTGCGAGTTCTTCCGCATGAACACCTGCCCTCCGAGGCCGACGATCGCCTGCTCGGCCGTGCCGTGCCCGTAGTGCGCGTACCGGGTGCGGTAGAGCTCGATCATCCGCTTGGTGTGGTCGGCCGGCCAGAAGATGTTGTTGTGGAAGAAACCGTCACCGTAGTAGGCGGCCTGCTCGGCGATCTCGGGCGAGCGGATCGACCCGTGCCAGACGAACGGCGGTACGTTGTCCAGCGGGCGGGGCGTGGAGGTGAAGCCCTGCAGCGGGGTGCGGAACTTGCCCTCCCAGTTGACGACGTCCTCGCGCCACAGCCGGTGCAGCAGGGCGTAGTTCTCGATGGCGAGGTTGATGCCCTGGCGGATGTCCTGGCCGAACCAGGGGTAGACCGGTCCGGTGTTGCCGCGCCCCATCATCACGTCCATCCGGCCGTCGGCCAGGTGCTGGAGCATGGCGAAGTCCTCGGCGATCTTCACCGGGTCGTTGGTGGTGATGAGGGTGGTGGAGGTGGAGAGGATCAGCCGCTCCGTGCGCGCGGCGATGTAGCCGAGCATGGTCGTGGGCGAGGACGGCACGAACGGCGGGTTGTGGTGCTCGCCGGTGGCGAACACGTCCAGGCCGACCTCCTCGGCCTTCAGCGCGATGGCGACCATGGCCTTGATCCGCTCGCGCTCGGTGGGGGTACGCCCCGTCGTGGGGTCGGGCGTGACGTCGCCGACGCTGAAGATCCCGAACTGCATGGCCGTTCACCCTCCAAATTGGTTGACGGTTCAACTATAACCGGCTCAACCGCTCCCCCTCCCCCCTTATTCCGGTATCCCGCATCCGGTCTGCGAAGCTGCCCGCATGCTGATCGCCCGTTCCGCCGCCCTGTTCGTCCTCGCCGCGATCCTGGAGATCGGGGGCGCCTGGCTGGTCTGGCAGGGCGTGCGGGAACAACGCGGCTGGATGTGGGCGACCGGCGGCGTCCTCGCCCTCGGCGCGTACGGGTTCGTCGCCACCTTCCAGCCCGACGCGCACTTCGGCCGCGTGCTCGCCGCGTACGGGGGCATCTTCGTCGCCGGGTCGATCCTGTGGGGCGCGCTCGCGGACGGCTACCGCCCGGACCGCTGGGACATCACCGGCGCCCTGATCTGCCTGGCCGGAATGGCCGTGATCATGTGGGCGCCGCGCAACGGCTGACCGCGCGCCCGGGCGGGCCCGGGCATGCCCTGGTGGCCCGCATATGCTGGCACGGCACCGCCCCCATGGATCCACCCGGAGGAGCAGCCCATGGCCACCGCCGCACCGTCCGCAGCGTCTCGTATCGCCGTCGTCACCGGCGCGAGCAGCGGCATCGGCGCCGCCACGGCCCGCGGGCTCGCCGAGGCCGGTTACCGCGTCGTCCTCACCGCCCGCCGCAAGGACCGTATCGAGGCGCTCGCCGAGGAGATCAACGCGGCCGGCCACGCGGCGACCGCGTACCCGCTCGACGTCACCGACCGCGCGGCCGTCGACGAGTTCGCCACCGCGTTCAGGACCATCGGCGTCCTGGTCAACAACGCGGGCGGCGCGCTGGGCGCCGACCCGGTCGCGACCGGCGACCCGGACGACTGGCGCCGGATGTACGAGACGAACGTCATCGGCACCCTCCACCTCACCCAGGCCCTGCTGCCCCGGCTGGAGGCGAGCGGCGACGGCACGGTCGTCATCGTCTCCTCGACGGCCGGCCACGCCACCTACGAGGGCGGCGCGGGCTACGTCGCCGCCAAGCACGCCGAGCACGTCCTCGCCGAGACCCTCCGCCTGGAGATCGTCGGCCGGCCCGTGCGCGTCATCGAGATCGCGCCGGGCATGGTGAAGACCGAGGAGTTCGCCCTCACCCGCTTCGGCGGCGACGCGGCGAAGGCCGCCGAGGTGTACGAGGGCGTCGCCGAGCCGCTCACCGCGGACGACGTCGCCGACACCATCACCTGGGCGGTGACCCGGCCGAGCCATGTCAACATCGACCTGCTGGTCGTACGCCCCCGGGCCCAGGCGTCGAACACGAAGGTCCACCGGGAGCCGTGACGGCCGCGCCGCACGCGACGCGGCGGCCCTTCAGGTCGGTCTTTCCGGTCAGCCCTTCACACAGACGACCTGCTTCAGCTTCGCCACGACCTCCACGAGGTCCCGCTGCTGGTCGATGACCTGCTCGATCGGCTTGTACGCGCCCGGGATCTCGTCCACGACACCGGAGTCCTTACGGCACTCCACGCCGCGCGTCTGCTCCTCCAGGTCCTTCGTCGAGAAGCGCCGCTTCGCCGCGTTGCGGCTCATGCGCCGGCCGGCGCCGTGCGACGCCGAGTTGAACGAATCGGCGTTCCCGAGGCCCTTGACGATGTACGAGCCCGTGCCCATGGAGCCCGGGATGATCCCGAACTCGCCGGAGCCCGCGCGGATCGCCCCCTTGCGGGTGACGAGCAGGTCCATGCCGCCGTAGCGCTCCTCGGCCACGTAGTTGTGGTGCGCGCTGATCTCCGCCTCGAAGGCCGGCCTCGCCTTCTTGAACTCCTTGCGGATCACGTCCTTCAGCAGCGCCATCATGATCGAACGGTTTCGCCTCGCGTACTCCTGCGCCCAGAACAGGTCGTTCCGGTACGCCGCCATCTGCGGGGTGTCCGCGACGAAGACGGCGAGGTCACGGTCGACCAGGCCCTGGTTGTGCGGGAGTTCCTGCGCCACCCCGATGTGGTGCTCGGCCAGTTCCTTGCCGATGTTCCGGGAACCGGAGTGCAGCATCAGCCAGACCGCACCGGTCGTGTCCGTGCAGACCTCGACGAAGTGGTTGCCCGACCCGAGCGTTCCCATCTGCTTCGTGGCACGCTCCTGACGGAACCTGACCGCTTCCGCCACGCCGTCGAAGCGTCCCCAGAAGTCGTCCCAACCGCCGGTCGCGAAGCCGTGCAGCCGGGTCGGGTCCACGGGGGAGTCGTGCATCCCGCGCCCGACCGGGATCGCCTGCTCGATCTTCGAGCGCAGCCGGGACAGGTCGCCCGGCAGGTCGTCGGCCCTCAGGGACGTCCTCACCGCCGACATCCCGCAGCCGATGTCGACCCCCACCGCCGCCGGACACACCGCGCCCCGCATCGCGATGACCGAGCCGACCGTCGCGCCCTTCCCGTAGTGCACGTCCGGCATCACGGCCAGGCCCTCGATCCAGGGCAGGGTCGCCACGTTCCGCAGCTGCTGGAGGGCCCCCTCCTCCACCGTCGCCGGATCCGTCCACATACGGATCGGCACCCTCGCACCCGGCATTTCCACGTACGACATGTCTTCCTCATTCCCCCGAACGGCAACATAAGCATGAAAGAGCAAAAACCGTCGCTCAGGTCGACGAAAAGGACTTCGGACCGGCGTTCACGGCAGTGCGTGCGATACACATTGTCTGCCGGGGGCGCCCCCGTGCGGCAAGCGATTAACCAGCGGGGACACTGAGAGACCCGGCGGGCTGTGGCCCGCACCCGCCCGTCGAGAGGAGCCCGGCCGTGCAGCGAAGGGCATACGTACCCGGCGTCGCCGCGCTCCTCGCGGCCCTGCTGGCCGGATGCACCGGCAGTTCGGGCAGCGGAAGCCAGTCGGGCAACTCCAACCCGGGCGGTGCCGGCACGGCCTCCCCGGCGGCCCAGCCGGGCAGGTACGCCACGCTTCCCGAGCCCTGCGGCACGGTCGGCGCCAAGACGCTCGACGAACTCCTGCCCGGCATCAGGGAGATGGCCGACCATGCGCAGCGCGAGAAGGCGTACGCGGGCGAGGCGGCCCTCACGTACGACACCGACCGCAAGGTGGGCTGCCGTTGGAAGGTGGAGTCGTCCCAGGCCACCGATCGCCTGGTGATCGACCTCGAGCGGGTCGTCTCCTACGACAACGCCGTCAGCGACGACAACCAGGCCCAGCAACTCTTCGCGACGAAGCAGGAGGCGGCCGGCCTTCCGAAGCCGACGGCCACGGAGTCCGGTTCCACCGCCCCGGGCACATCGCCCTCGCCCACTTCCTCCGATTCACCCGACTCCCCCAACCCTTCCGGTTCTTCTGGTTCCTCCGATCCCTCCGCACCGTCCGACGCCGCGTCCTCGGCTTCCGGCTCACCGTCCACCGGCGGCACCTTCCCCGTGTCGCCCTCCCCTTCGCCCTCCGGCCTCCAGCCCCGCGTCCTGGAGGAGTTCGGCGACGAGGCCTTCATCGACGACGAGCTGAGCAGCTCCGGTTCGACCGCGGAGCAGCGCACGGTGACTGTGGCGTTCCGCACGTCCAACGTGATCGTGACGATCGAGTACACGGAACAGCCGGCGACCGTCGGCGCCGTCCCGGACAGCGGGGAAATGCAGGACAGGGCAAGGAAACTGGCGTCCCTGCTGGCCGATTCGCTGAGTGGCTGAGCCTCGCTCACACTCCCTCCACCGCCCTGCGCGAAGCACCCGAAGGACGACCACACGAACGGCACACCGCGTACGGTGACCCCTCGGACCCCTTTTCGACCGCAGGTTCGACCACGGGTTCGACCGCAGGGAACACGAGCGTCATGAGTGAAGGAACCATGCAGCGACGAGCAGAGTGTGACATGGGGGTACCGCCCACGCCGTCCGGGCAGTGGGGGAGAGCGAAGCGCCTCAACCGCGTTCTTGTCTGTGCGGCGGCCGTCCCCGCGATGCTGATCGCCGCCGGCTGCTCCTCGGACTCCGGCTCCGACGGCGGCGAGGACAAGGCGGCCGACACCTCCGCATCGGCGTCCCCGAGCCCGTCCCCGACGGTGCGGGCGGCGGTGTACACGGACCTCCCGGAAGCCTGCGACGTCCTGTCGGAGAAGACCCTGGGCGACCTCGTGCCCAAGGCGAAGTCGGGCAAGGAGGGCCAGTCCGACGACATCGCCAAGCGTGCCAGCTGCTCCTGGAGCAGTCTCGCCAACAACGGCGTGGACGGCTCTCAGTTCCGCTGGCTGAACGTGTCGATGCTGCGCTTCGACTCGGACGTCGCACGCGGCGCGGGCGACGAACTGGCCAAGGAGTACTACGACAAGCAGGTCAAGGACGCCCAGGCCACCGACGGCGCCAAGGGCACCGAGGCGGAGCCGATCTCCGGCACCGGCGACGAGGCGACGGCCGTGCGCTACGACCTGAAGAAGAAGGAAGGCGCCTTCAAGCAGCAGACGGTGGTGGCGCGCGTCGAGAACGTGGTCGTCACCCTCGACTACAACGGGGCGGGCCTCGCCGGGGACAAGACGCCGAGCGCCGACGAGCTGATGAAGGACGCGAAGAAGGCGGCCGAGGAAGCGGTGGCGTCCGTGACCGGGACCAAGGACGGCAAGAGCAGCAAGGACGACAAGGACGACAAGGGCGACGGCGGGGCCCCCGGGAGCGGCGCGCCGTTGGAGTCGAAGGGCTGACGAACAGGCGCAGAAGCGTGCACGGAGACGCACCCGAAGGCGTACCCGGAGACGTGCGGTGAGGCTCTGGCACGGAACCGGCCACCCGCCCTCCGCACACATGTGCCACTCTGTTGCGCGCAACAACACGCAAGAGGAGGGGAGTACGGGTGGCCGCGCCCATTCAGCTGACACGGACACACCGGGTTCTCATCGGCGTGGTCGTCGCCGGAGCCGTGATCATCGCCGGAATCGGCTTCGCGGGTTCGTACGCGGCCGTCCGTGAACTGGCCCTGCAGAAGGGCTTCGGGAACTTCAGTTACGTGTTCCCGATCGGCATCGACGCCGGCATCTGCGTCCTGCTGGCCCTGGATCTGCTGCTGACCTGGATCCGCATCCCCTTCCCGCTGCTGCGTCAGACGGCGTGGCTGCTGACGGCGGCCACGATCGCCTTCAACGGCGCGGCGGCCTGGCCGGATCCGCTCGGTGTGGGGATGCACAGCGTGATCCCCGTCCTGTTCGTGGTGGCGGTGGAGGCCGCCCGGCACGCGGTCGGCCGGATCGCCGACATCACCGCGGACAAGCACATGGAGGGCGTCCGCCTCACCCGGTGGGTGTTGTCGCCGATCCCCACGTTCCTGCTGTGGCGGCGGATGAAGCTGTGGGAGCTGCGCTCCTACGAGCAGGTCATCAAGCTGGAGCAGGAACGTCTCGTCTACCAGGCCCGGATGCGCTCCCGCTTCGGCCGGAGCTGGCGGCGCAAGGCCCCGGTGGAGTCCCTGATGCCGCTGCGCCTGGCCAAGTACGGCGTCCCCCTCGCCGAGACGGCCCCGGCGGGCCTGGCGGCGGCCGGCATCGAACCGGCTGTGCTCCCGCCGGCCCCCGAGCAGCGGACGGCCGTGGACGGCCCGGCCATGGCGTCGTCGGCGCCCGCCCTGCGGCAGGCGGCCCCTTCCGCGGAGCGGCGCCCCGAGCTGACGGGCGACCCCGGCACCGCGGACCCCCGGAATTCCCAGGGCTCCCAGGACCCCCGGGGCCCCCGCGAGTCCCCGGACGCGGAGGAACCCACGGCGCAGCCCCCGTACGACCAGCAGCCCGCCCCGGACCAGAACCTGTGGCTGCACGCCCGGGACCCGCAGACCGTCGAGTACCACGGCGGCTACGACCCCACGTACGACCCGCAGTACGCCCAGTGGATCGCGGAGCAGGAGCAGGCCGAGCAGTACCGCCGGCAGTTCGAGGAGGCGCCCCCGCTGCAGGAGCCGTCCCCGGAGGACACCGGCACCTTCCCCATCCCGGTCGGCCCGGGCCGCACCCGTGAACTGGGCGAGGGCGGCGGCCCTCCGGAGCCCCCGGCCCCGGACGAGGAGGAGTACTACCGGCTGTTCAAGCAGTCGATAGGCGACAGCGGCTACCCGACTCCGCGAGAGTTCGGCGAATACGTCGAGGCGACGTACAGCCGCTCCCTGCCGGACGCCGACGCCAAGCGCATGGTCCTGGAGTTCCAGAACCGCCACTCCGTCGAGCTGGAGGAAGACCACATCGCGTGATCCGCACGCGGCACATCGACGTGTACGACGGCGGGGGCGCCCGGTGAAACACCGGGCGCCCCCGCCGTCGTGTGCGTCGATGTGCCGGTCAGTGCCCGAGCAGCCTCCGCACCCGCTCCTGGCCCACCGCGAGCAGCAGGGTGGGCAGACGCGGACCGGTGTCACGGCCGACGAGCAGGTGGTACAGCAGCGCGAAGAACGACCGCTGCGCGGTCTTGATCTCCGGCGGCAGCTCCTTCGGCGTGGCGTCGGCGGGGAAGCCGGCCTGCACCTTGGGAACGCCGTAGACGTGGTGCGTGAGCCCGTCCAGCGACCAGTGGTCGGCGAGCCCGTCGACCAGCAGCCGCAGGGACTCGCGCCCCTGCTCGTCGAGCGACTTCAGCAGCTCCTCGTCGGGCTCCGTACGGACGATGGTGCGCTGGTCGGCGGGAACGTGGGTGTTGATCCACGCCTCGGCCTTGTCGTAACGCGGCCGCGCCTCGTCCAGGGAACCCAGCGGGTTCGCGGGGTCGAAGTCGCTGAGGATGCGCAGCGCCTGGTCCGGGTGCCCGCCGGTGATGTCGGCGACGGAGGCAAGGGTGCGGTACGGCAGCGGCCGGGGCGTCCTCGGCAGCGCGCCGCTCGCCGTGCCCACCGCGCGGGAGTGCGCGGCGACGTCGGCGGGCAGCCCGGTGCCCTCGGCGACCTTGGCGTCGAGCCGGTCCCACTCGTCGTAGAGGCGCTGGATCTCCTGGTCGAAGGCGATCTTGAAGGACTGGTTGGGCCGGCGCCGGGCGTACAGCCAGCGCAGCAGCTGCGGCTCCATGATCTTCAGCGCGTCGGCGGGGGTCGGCACGCCACCGCGCGAGGACGACATCTTCGCCATGCCGCTGATCCCGACGAATGCGTACATCGGGCCGATCGGCTGCTTGCCGCCGAAGATCCCGACGATCTGCCCGCCGACCTGGAACGACGAACCCGGGGACGAGTGGTCGACGCCGGACGGCTCGAAGACCACGCCCTCGTACGCCCAGCGCATCGGCCAGTCGACCTTCCAGACCAGCTTGCCGCGGTTGAACTCGCTCAGCCGGACCGTCTCCGAGAAGCCGCACGCGGTGCAGGCGTAGGTCAGCTCGGTGGAGTCGTCGTCGTAGGCGGTGACGGTGGTGAGGTCCTTCTCGCAGTTGCCGCAGAACGGCTTGTACGGGAAGTAGCCGGCGGAGCCGAGGCTGCCGTCGTCCTCGGCGGCGGCGCCGGAGCCCTCGGCGGCCTCCAGCTCGGCCTCGTCGACCGGCTTCTGCTGCTGCTTCTTCGCCGGGGCCTTCTTGGTGCGGTACTGGGCGAGGATCGCGTCGATGTCGCCGCGGTGCTTCATGGCGTGCAGGATCTGCTCGCGGTAGGCACCGGAGGTGTACTGCTCCGTCTGGCTGATCCCGTCGAACTCCACGCCCAGTTCGGCGAGCGACTCGATCATGGCGGCCTTGAAGTGCTCCGCCCAGTTCGGGTACGCCGAGCCCTTGGGGGCCGGGACCGAGGTGAGCGGCTTGCCGATGTGCCCGGCCCACTCCTCCTCGTCGACGCCGTCGATGCCCTTGGGGACCTTGCGGTACCGGTCGTAGTCGTCCCAGGAGATCAGGTGCCGCACCTGGTGGCCGCGGCGGCGGATCTCGTCGGCGACCAGGTGCGGGGTCATGACCTCGCGGAGGTTGCCCAGGTGGATGGGGCCGGACGGCGACAGCCCGGACGCGACGACGACCGGTTTGCCCGGGGCCCGACGCTCCGACTCCTCGATGACGTCATCCGCGAAACGGGAGACCCAGTCGGTGGTCTCGGTGCTCTGAGCCACGATCGGCACGTCCTTCTTTCTGCTCGGGCAGCCGGTACGGTCGCACGGCTGACCCCTCCATTCTCCCAGCCCGGACCGCATCCGCGAAAACCGCTTTTCACCCGCGCCCCGGGGCGCGGGCCGTGTCGACTTGCGGCTCCGCCGCACGGGCGCGACGAGCCCCCGCCGGCCCGCGACCAGGAAAACGCTGTGCCACCCGTGGGATACTGACCAGGTCTATCTGAACCCACGAGGAGAACGGCACCCACTCCTATGGCCTCGGTCACATCGCTCACCGATCTCGTCAACCAGCAGCTCGCGTCCGCCCTCTCCGCCGTCCGGCCGGAGGCGTCCGCGGACCCGCTGCTGCGACGAAGCGACCGGGCGGACTACCAGGCCAACGGCATCCTGGCGCTGGCCAAGAAGGCGAAGGCGAACCCGCGGGAGCTGGCCGCCGAGGTCGTCGCGCAGGTCGTCACCGGCGACGAGCTGATCAAGGACGTCGAGGTCTCCGGACCCGGCTTCCTCAACATCACCGTCGCCGACCGGGCGATCACCGGGAACCTCGCCGCGCGGCACGCGGACGGCGAGCGCCTCGGCGTGCCGCTGAACGAGAACGCGGGCGTCACGGTCGTCGACTACGCCCAGCCGAACGTGGCGAAGGAGATGCACGTCGGTCACCTGCGGTCGGCGGTCATCGGCGACGCCCTGCGCGCCCTGCTCGACTTCACCGGCGAGAAGACGATCGGCCGACACCACATCGGCGACTGGGGCACCCAGTTCGGCATGCTCATCCAGTACCTGTTCGAGCACCCGGGCGAGCTGGCCCCCCCGGGCGAGGTCGACGGCGAGCAGGCCATGAGCAACCTGAACCGCGTGTACAAGGCGTCGCGCGCGCTCTTCGACTCGGACGAGGAGTTCAAGGAGCGGGCCCGCAAGCGGGTCGTCGCCCTCCAGTCCGGCGACAAGGAGACGCTCGAGCTGTGGCAGCAGTTCGTGGACGAGTCGAAGGTCTACTTCTACTCCGTCTTCGAGAAGCTCGACATGGAGATCCGCGACGAGGAGATCGTCGGGGAGTCCGCGTACAACGAGGGCATGCCCGAGACCGCCCGGCTCCTGGAGGAGATGGGCGTCGCGGTGCGCTCCGAGGGCGCGCTCGTGGTGTTCTTCGACGAGATCCGCGGCAAGGACGACCAGCCGGTCCCGCTGATCGTGCAGAAGGCCGACGGCGGTTTCGGCTACGCGGCCTCGGACCTGACGGCGATCCGCAACCGCGTCGTCGACCTGCACGCGACCACGCTGCTGTACGTCGTCGACGTGCGCCAGTCGCTGCACTTCAGGATGGTCTTCGAGACGGCCCGCCGGGCCGGCTGGCTGAACGACGACGTCACCGCGCACAACATGGGCTACGGCACGGTGCTCGGCGCGGACGGCAAGCCGTTCAAGACGCGTGAGGGCGAGACCGTGCGGCTGGAGGACCTGCTGGACGAGGCGGTGCAGCGGGCCGCGGAGGTCGTGCGGGAGAAGGCGCAGGACCTCACCGAGGACGAGATCCGGGAGCGGGCCGCGCAGGTCGGCATCGGAGCCGTGAAGTACGCGGACCTGTCGACGTCGCCGAACCGGGACTACAAGTTCGACCTCGACCAGATGGTCTCCCTGAACGGCGACACGTCGGTCTACCTCCAGTACGCCTACGCCCGTATCCAGTCGATCCTGCGCAAGGCCCCCGACGGCGTACGCCCCTCGGCGCACCCGGAGCTGGCCCTGCACGAGGCCGAGCGGGCACTGGGCCTGCACCTGGACGCGTTCGCGGAGACGGTGGCGGACGCGGCGCGGGAGTACGCCCCGCACAAGCTGGCCGCCTACCTGTACCAACTGGCGTCCCTGTACACGTCGTTCTACGACAAGTGCCCGGTGCTGAAGGCCGAGTCGCCCGAGCAGGTGGCCAACCGCCTGTTCCTGTGCGACATCACGGCCCGCACCCTGCACCGGGGCATGGCCCTGCTGGGCATCCGGACGCCCGAGCGGCTCTGAGCGCCCGGAAGGCACGACGCACGCGGCCCGTCCTCTCCTCGGGAGGAGAGGACGGGCCGCGGCCGTTCACGCGATCGACCGGCTCCGCCGCGTCCGGCCGGACGCGGCGGAGCCGGTCCTGCCTCGAGGCCACCGTGGGCTGGGCTACTCCCCCAGCTTCCGGGCGACTTCGGTGGCCCAGTAGGTGAGGATGTTCTGCGCGCCGGCCCGCTTGATGCCGGTCAGGGTCTCCAGGATCGCCCGGTCGCGGTCGATCCAGCCCTTCTCCGCGGCGGCCTCGATCATCGAGTACTCCCCGGAGATCTGGTACGCGGCCACCGGCACGTCCACGGCGTCGGCGACCCGGGCGAGGATGTCCAGATACGGACCCGCCGGCTTGACCATCACCAGGTCGGCGCCCTCCGCCAGGTCCAGCGCCAACTCCCGCATCGATTCACGGACGTTGGCCGGGTCCTGCTGGTACGTCTTGCGGTCGCCCCGGAGCGACGAGCCGACGGCCTCGCGGAACGGCCCGTAGAAGGCGGAGGCGTACTTGGCGGTGTAGGCGAGGATCGCGACGTCCTCGCGGCCGATCTGGTCGAGGGCGTCACGGATGACGCCGATCTGCCCGTCCATCATCCCGCTGGGCCCCACGACATGGGCGCCCGCGTCGGCCTGCACCTGCGCCATCTCGGCGTACCGCTCAAGGGTCGCGTCGTTGTCGACCCGCCCCTGCTCGTCCAGTACCCCGCAGTGCCCGTGGTCCGTCGTCTCGTCGAGGCACAGGTCGGACATGACGAGCAGGTCGTCGCCCACCTCGGCCCGCACGTCCCGCAGGGCGACCTGGAGAATCCCGTCCGGGTCGGTGCCCGCCGTGCCCAGGGCGTCCTTCTTCGACTCCTCCGGGACCCCGAACAGCATGATCCCGGAGACTCCGGCCGCCACGGCCTCGGCCGCCGCCTTCTTCAGGGTGTCGCGCGTGTGCTGCACCACGCCCGGCATCGCCTCGATCGGCACCGGCTCGCCGACCCCCTCGCGGACGAAGGCCGGGAGGATGAGGTCGGCGGGGTGCAACCGCGTCTCGGCGACCATCCGACGCATGGCGGGGGTGGTCCGCAGACGCCGGGGCCGGGTGCCGGGAAAAGATCCGTACGTCGTCATACCTCCCACGCTACGCCCGCCCGCCCCGTGCCTTTACCGACGCCGAGTCGGGCCGGCTCGCCGTCAGCGCGGTGCGAGGGCTCCGGACGCCAGCCCCAGCTCGGCTTCCGCGAAGGTGCGGGCCATGTCGGCGATCGGGGCGGCACGGTGTCCCACGCCGGTGTTGACGTAGGCGCTGGTCCCGTCGATCGCGACGTGGATGCGGACGGCTGCCGCCCAGGGGTCGGCGCAGCGGAAGTCCCCCGCCGCCACCCCGGCGGCGACGACCCGCTCGATACGCCGGCACCAGAGCAGGTCCTGCTCGACGACGTGCTCGCGGAGCACGGGCCGGTAGCGCGCCAGATGCCGGGCGTTGAGCCAGAGCCTGCTGACGTCGTCGAAGTCGGCGCTCGAGGTGAGCGAGAAGAGCCGCCGCAGCGCACGCACCGCACCGCCGGGGCCGGGGTCGGCGGGCAGCTCCGGCAGCTCCGGCAGCTCCGGCAGCAGGCTGTCGAGCTCCGCCATGGTGGCGCTGGTGAAGGCCTCGGCGACGAGTCTGTCGGCCGCGGGGAAGTAGTGGCCGACGAGTCCGGGCCGGACGCCGAGCTCGTCGGCGACCCGGCGCAGGGTGACGCACTCCAGCCCTTCGGTGAGCCCGATCCGCGCGGCGGCGGTGACCATCTCGCTGCGGCGCTCGGCCGGCGCCTTGCGGACACGCTTTTCCGGACCCCTTGACGTCATGCCGGGGATGTTATTGAGTGAGCGACCAATAAGACAATCGGGCAATGTGGCACTGGGGTACACACCCGCTGTGTGCGACCATCGTGCGCTGCCTCAGCCGCCCCGGAGCCCACCCACACCCACCCTCCCCCGGAGCACTGGAGCACTGATGTACGCCGTCACCGACCCCACCACCGGCGAAGTCGCCGAGCTCTACCCGACCGCCAGTGACGCCGAGGTCGAGGCGGCCGTCACCGCCGCCCACGCCGCCACCGCGTGGGGCCGCACGAGCACCGCCGCCGAACGCTCCACCCTGCTGCGCCGGCTCGGCGACCTCCACGCGGAGCACCGGGCCGAGCTGGCGGCGAGCATCGTGCGCGAGATGGGCAAGCCGCTCGCGGAGGCCGAGGGCGAGGTCGACTTCTGCGTCGACATCTACCGCTACTACGCCGACCACGCCGGGGAGTTCCTCGCCGACGAACCGCTCGACGTCACCTCCGGCCCGGGCAGCGCCGTCATCCGGCGCAGCCCGCTGGGCGTCCTGCTCGGGATCATGCCGTGGAACTTCCCGGCCTACCAGGTGGCCCGCTTCGCCGCCCCGAACCTCGCCCTCGGCAACACCATCGTCCTCAAGCACGCCCCGCAGTGCCCGGCCACCGCGGCGCTGCTGGAGCGGCTGTTCACCAAGGCGGGCTTCCCCTCCGGCGCCTACGTCAACGTCTACGCCACCAACGAGCAGATCGCCGAGGTGATCGCCGACCCGCGCGTCCAGGGCGTCTCGCTCACCGGCTCGGAGCGGGCCGGTTCCGCCGTCGCCGAGATCGCCGGGCGCCACCTGAAGAAGGTCGTGCTGGAGCTGGGCGGCTCGGACCCGTTCGTCGTGCTGTCCACCGACGACCTCGACGCGGTCGTCGACGCCGCCGTCGCCGCCCGCCTGGACAACACCGGCCAGGCCTGCAACGCCGCCAAGCGGTTCGTCGTCGTCCAGGACCTCTACGACGCGTTCGTCGAGAAGTTCACCGCCCGCCTGCTCGCCGGCGCGACGGGCGCTCCCCTGTCGTCGGCCGCCGCCGCCGAGAACCTGGGCCGCCAGGTCGACGAGGCCGTCGCCCAGGGCGCCACCCTGCACACCGAGGGCGAGCGGCACGGCGCGTACTTCCCCGCCGGAGTCCTCACGGGCCTCACCACCGACCACACCGCCGCCCGCCAGGAACTCTTCGGCCCGGTCGCCATGGTCTTCCCGGCCACCGACGAGGACGACGCCGTGCGCATCGCCAACGACACCCCCTACGGCCTCGGCTCCTACGTCTTCACCACCGACCCCGCCCAGGCCGAACGCGTCGCCGACCGCATCGAGGCCGGCATGGTCTTCGTCAACGGCGTCGGCGCCGAGGGCGCGGAGCTCCCCTTCGGCGGCATCAAGCGCTCCGGCTTCGGCCGCGAACTCGGCCGCCCGGGCACCGAGGAGTTCGTCAACAAGAAGCTGATCCGCACGGTGGCCTAGCCACACTGCCGGCCGTGGGCCCGGGAAACGCCCGAGGGCGTGTCACGGCAGTCGGCCGTGACACGCCCTCGGGACGGTGGGTCAACGCTGGTGGCGCCCGTGGTCGCCACCACGCTCGTCGGCCCGGTTGTCGCTGCGGTCGTGGCCGCGGTCACGGTCACGACCGTGGTCGCGGTCGCGGTCGCGGCCATGACCCCGGTCGTGGTCACGGCCACGGTCACGGTCGTGGCCCCGGTCACGGTCGTGGTCGCGACCACGACCCCAGCTCTCGGTGTCGACGACCGAACCACGGCGGTCCGACAGGGTGGCCCGGTCGGAGTGGTTGTCCCAGATGTGCCTGCTGCGGTCCTGGTAGACGTCACGGCGGGTGTCACGACCGGATCCCGTGTGCACCGTGACCGTCGAGCGGCCGTTCAACCGCAGGTGGCGGAAGGTGTACTTGTCGCCCTTGCTGTTGCGCAGGGTCCAGCCCTTCAGGTCGACGCTGTGGCGGGACCGGTTGGTGATGTTCACCCACTCCCCGTTCAGCGAACGGTTGCTGCGGGTGTCCGGGCCGGGAGCGTTGTACTGGACGTCGCTGATGACGACCTGCCGGCGGTCGGGACCCCTGTCCTGGACGGCGGACGCCGGCAGGGCGGCGGCCGCCACGACGGAACCGGTCACCAGGGCGACAACGGTCAGACGGCGAGCGGCGGAAGAAGCAGACACGTGGTCCCCTTCGCGTTCGTGCGCCGGCCCGCCCCGCACAGGGACGGGCGGCGCTCTCCGAGTGGTACGTCCCGGCTGGCTGCCGAGGTCTCCCACCCTGCCGCCGTGACGGGCCCTTTCGCGGGAAGTCCGCCTACGGATGACGTAATACGGATATGTCCGCAACAGTCGGTTGCCGGATGCACGGATACCGTTCGAATACGGGGCCCGAATCGATGCATCGCACATCGACCCGTGGCCCGTCCGGGTCCGTCACCGTTCAGCCAGGGTCGCGCCCCGGCACACCACCACACGCGCCACCCCGCCCTTCGCCCGAAAGTGGGTAACGGGACCGACAGGGCGCAGGGGGTGAAGGACGTGAGCACGGGAGGCTCGTCCGAGGCACCGCGTCATGCTGAAGAGGGGGGCTTGCCCACTCGCGGTGACGATCGAGGCGGCGACGAGGGCCGGCGGGGGAGCACCACGCGAGGGCTGCAAGAAGGCGAGGGGGCGAACCCACTCCTCGCCACTCTCAACGTATAGCGCGCCGGGGGGCTTGCGGCAAGGCCCCCTCCAGGGCGCAGAATCGCTGACCGTGACTCCGACAAACCAACCGATGACCAGCGTGTTCGCCCTCCCCGAACGCCTCTCCGCCAAGGCCGACCCGCACCTGATCGCCAGGGACGAACAGCACTTCGCGGCCCTCGCGGAGAGCCTCGAGCAGACGATCGCCGAGCTGTCCGACCGCCGCGACGCCACGCTCAGGGCACCCGGCGGGGCCGGCCGGGAGGCGATGGACCGGGACATCGAGGTGCACCGGCTGACCGCCCGCCTGCGCGCTCTGCGCCGCTTCGGCCTGGACCTGTGCCTCGGGCACATCGTCGGCGCGGACGACGGCGAGCCCGTGTACATCGGACGGCTCGGCCTCACCGACAGCACGGGCCGTCGCCTGCTGCTCGACTGGCGTTCCCCCGCCGCCGAGCCGTTCTTCGCGGCGACCCACGCCCACCCGATGGGGCTCGCGAGCCGCCGCAGGTACCGCTGGACCGGTGGCCGCATCAGCGACTACTGGGACGAGGTGTTCACCGCCGACGGGCTGGAAGGGCACGCCGCACTCGACGACCACTCCGCCTTCATCGCCAGCCTGGGCGGCAACCGGTCGGCTCGGATGCGGGACGTGCTCGGCACCATCCAGGCCGACCAGGACGCCGTCATCCGCGCGGGCTCGCGCGGCGCGCTCGTCGTCGACGGCGGCCCGGGTACGGGCAAGACCGTCGTCGCCCTGCACCGCTCCGCGTACCTCCTCCACTCCGACCCGCGCCTCGGCCACCGCAGGGGCGGCGTGCTGTTCGTCGGTCCGCACCAGCCCTACCTGGCCTACGTCGCCGACGTCCTCCCCAGCCTCGGCGAGGAGGGCGTGCGGACCTGCACCCTGCGGGACCTCGTCCCCGAGGGAGCCGCGGCAACGGCCGAGACCGACCCCGAGGTGGCCCGCCTGAAGTCGTCCGCGGACATGGTGAAGGCGATCGAGACCGCCGTCCGCTTCTACGAGGAGCCGCCCACCCGGGCCATGACGGTCATCACCCCCTGGTCGGACGTCCGCCTGACCGCCGACGACTGGGCCGAGGCCTTCGAGGCGGCGGAACCGGGCACCCCGCACAACGAGGCACGCGACCAGATCTGGGACGAGCTGGTCACGATGCTGCTGGACAGGCAGAGCGGCGACGACGTCTCCCCCGTCCTGTTCCGCAAGGCCCTGTCCCAGAACAAGGAGCTGCTCACCGCCCTCAACAACGCCTGGCCGCTCCTCGAACCCACCGACCTCGTCTCCGACCTCTGGTCGGTCCCCGCCTACCTGCGCCTGTGCGCCCCCTGGCTCGCCCCCGACGAGGTGCGTGCCCTCCAACGCGAGGACGCCCAGGCCTGGACGGTGTCCGACCTGCCGCTCCTGGACGCGGCCCGGCAACGGCTCGGCGACCCGAAGGCGTCCCTGCGCAAGCGCCGCCACGACGCCTCGGTCGCCGCCCAACGCGAGCGGATGGCCGCCGTCATCGACAACGTCATCGCCTCCGACGACGACGGCGAGGGCGCGGTGACCATGCTGCACGGACGGGACCTCCAGGACACCCTGATCGACGGGACCGCCCTGCCCGCCCCCGAACCGGACGCGCTCGCCGGCCCGTTCGCGCACGTCGTCGTCGACGAGGCCCAGGAACTGACCGACGCCCAATGGCAGATGCTGCTCCTGCGCTGCCCGTCCCGCAGCTTCACCGTCGTCGGCGACCGCGCCCAGGCCAGGCACGGCTTCACGGAGTCCTGGCAGGAACGACTCCGCCGAGTCGGCCTCGACCGCGTCGACGTGGCCACCCTGAGCATCAACTACCGCACGCCGGAAGAGGTCATGACGGAGGCCGAGCCGGTCATCCGCGCCGCCCTCCCGGACGCCAACGTCCCGACCTCCATCCGCAGCAACGGCATCCCCGTCGTCCACGGACCGCTCTGCGACCTGGACTCGATCCTCGACACCTGGCTCGCCGCCCACGACGACGGAACCGCCTGCGTCATCGGCCACCCCACGTTCCGGTCCACGCCCCGCGTCCGGTCACTGCCCCCGGAACTGTCCAAGGGCCTGGAGTTCGACCTGGTGGTCCTCGTCGACCCGGACTCGTTCGGCGAGGGCATCGAGGGAGCCGTCGACCGCTACGTCGCGATGACCAGGGCGACCCGGCAACTCGTCATCCTCTCCTGACGCCGTAGCCGGTTCCCGTACGCTCCAACCCCCGCCCGCGGCGTCTTCGAAACACGTCCTTGAAACAGAGGAAGCGATGAACCAGGCATTCACACACGTCCCCTCCACCACCCTCGCCGACCTGCTGGGCCGCGCGCAGGTCATGGACATCGGCATCCGCCCGCTGTGGAACGCACCGCGCGTCGCGGGCCCCGCGTACACGGTGCGGTGCGAGCCCGGCGACAACCTGATGCTGCACGCCGCGATCTACCGCGCCGAGCCGGGCTCGGTCATCGTGGTGGAGTCGGGCGACGTGGACCACGCCCTCGCCGGCGGCAACGTCTGTGCCGTCGCCCAACGCCGGGGCGTCGCGGCCTTCGTGGTCGACGGCGTCATCCGCGACCTCGGCGAGGTGCGCGAGGCCGGCTTCCCGGTCTTCTCACGCGGCGTCATCCCGATCCCCGGCACCAAGGAGAAGATCGGCGCGCTCGGTGAGCCGGCCCGGGTAGGCGGTGTCCTGGTGCACCCCGGGGACATCGTGGTCGCCGACGAGGAGGGCATCGTCGTCGTCCCCACCGCACGCGAGGAGGAGATCCTCACGGCCGCCCGGTCCAGGCTCGCCAAGGAGGCCGAGGATTCCCTCGACACCTGGGAGGCAAACCACCGCGCCCGCATAGAGGAAGCCTTGAGCGCCCAGGACTTCACCGGCTGACCAGCTCCCCAGCCTCTGCCCTCGGGCTGTACGGGAAGGTACACGCTCAGGCTGACCGGCTTTCCCGGCCTCGGATCACTACGGCAGCTCCGCCCCGTCCCGGACCGATCGGCCGACGACGGACTCAGCCCCGGCTCACGACTGGATGCCGCACCCCAAGGCAGGACCCGAACGGTTCCCGTGTTCACTGTTGGTCGTTTGACGAAGGAGGTGCCCGGCCCTGTCCCAGCGGCTCTCCGTGGTCACCCCGCAGCACTTCACCACGGCCTCCCGGACCAGCTCCTTCAACCAGCCCGAAAGTTCCCGTCCTCCCTGCAGCCCAGGGCCAGGGCCCGCCGCCCCCGGCCCGTGTCCATCAGGTTTGCGCCAGTGCAGGCTTGAGAGACGTAGTAAGGCCGGTCCCTGTGCGTACACCTTTCCGTCCTGCTTACCGGACCCGCCCCATCTGACGGTGCGGGGACGTCCCGGCGTTGTCAGGACCGCTGTCCGCCTTCGCCAGCGACTCCCTGATCAGGCTGTCCTCAGCTTCACCACCCTGCTGCGACAGAGCGGAGGAGAAGACCTCCCACCTCCTCACGATCAAACAGCGCCTCACGGCGCACGAAGCCGTCGCAGTCCTGTACGGGATGCGGGCGGTCGGCGCCGCCCATGCTCGACGCCATGACCGACAGGAATTCAGGTGCTGTAGGAGTAAAAGCCACGACCGCTCTTGCGGCCCAGATGGCCGGCGGCGACCATGCGCTGCAGCAGTGGCGGAGCGGCGTACAGCGGCTCCTTGAACTCCTCGTACATCGACTCGGCGACGGCCTGGGCGGTGTCCAGGCCGATGAGGTCGAGCAGTCGCAGCGGTCCCATCGGGTGGGCGCAGCCGAGCTCCATGCCGCGGTCGATGTCCTCCGCGCGTGCCGTTCCGGACTCGACCATACGGACGGCGGCGAGCAGGTAGGGCACGAGTGTGTCCAGGCTGTTGCGCACACCTGCCTCGGCGATTCCAGAGCCCGCCGCCCCATGAGCACCACAGGAGGGGCGCAACCCGCCGTCACGGCAGGTTGCGGGCCATGACGATGCGCTGGACCTGGTTGGTGCCCTCGTAGATCTGCGTGATCTTCGCGTCGCGCATCATCCGCTCCACCGGGTA